>JAQUZA010000002.1 GCA_028691595.1 Candidatus Rifleibacteriota bacterium | reverse complement strand
TCTTCTTTGACAAATTCGTTCGACCCCGGTGCCTTGTAGGAAACAAAAATTGGAATTCTCAGAATACCCGTTTTTTCGCGGGGATATGCTGCAAGACAGGGCTCAAAATCGGCCTTGTGAAGCTTCCAGCTGATTTCAAATTTCAAATCGCGCAACTCACTGTTGGCAGCCTTCAGTTTTTCAACAATGCTCCTGGCAGGCTCGACGAACACAATTTTATCAGAGGCTTCTTTTTCCATGCTCGAAAGCGGCAATGCAAGCTTTTGCACAAGCTTGCCCGAAAGATCTCTGATATCCTTTTGTTTGAGCTGGTGGCAGGCAAGCGTTGCCAGCGCGGCAGAAAACTCCCGCGCCAGCAACACCTTGTTCAGCTTTTTCGTGGCGTATTGCCGACTGGTCGAAAATTTCATGAAAGCGCTGAAAGCGACCAGTAAAGCCAGAAATATGCCGGCAATGACCACCGCTACGCTGCCACGCCGGCAACGAAGCTCTGTCAGAAGATTATGCATGTCATGTCTGCTTGTCAATCATGATTCTAACGGGCTGCCGGATCGACATTCTGCAAAGTCGGAAGAAACCTTTTGGTCGCTTCTTTATCTGCTTTCGGGTCGTCAATCTCAGTGGTCTCAGTGACTTTAATATAGGCAGAATGCACAAAAACGCCGTTATAAGACGAAACGTTCACCTTATACCAGTTGCCGCTGATGGCCAGAATCTGCACCGCAGTACCCTTCGGCACCGAAGTCAGAATTGAATAACTGGTGCCTGGCCCGGTGCGAACATTCAGACCGATTTCGGCGGTAACTTCACCCCGGGAGGGCATACGATAGGCGAAAGAGGCCCCCGCCACGAGGGCGAAGGCCAGAAGCACTGTTAAAATGCGCTTGATCATTTTTTTCTCCCTGTTCAGGGCAGACTGGTCGGAACTACGCTGAATTTGCCTTCCGGGGCAGTATTATAGTCGGCGGCTCCGAGCCAGACCTCGTCAAAACCCTGGTGATCGATAAAACGGTTCATGACCAGCGGTGGCATCAAATCGCCTGAAGCCTTGATCTTGCCGTCAAAACCAACTCTGGCGACGACAAATTTGCCATTGAAGCCGGTGGCCGGAGTAAAGGTGAGAATTACTTCTTCTTTTGCTTCGTCAACCCACCAGAGTTCAGGGTTCATGTGTTCGGGCAGATCGAGTTCGATTTCTTTTTCGATGGTGTTCTGCAGGTTCTGCAGTACCAGATAGGTGCGGTTGTTTTCTGTTTCATAGAACAGGCGATAAAGCTTGTCTTCAGCCCCGACTGCGAACCCAGACCATTCCCAGTTTGGTTCGGCCACAAGCTTCTGCTCTGCGTCAAACACAAAAATACTCTGTGCACCCTTGTCAGCTACGAAAACATGGCCATTGCGACCAACTTCGACGCGAAACGGCTGAACAAATTTTTCGTGTTTGATTTCGCCGAGCTTTTTACCATCGAGGGCATAGTTCATCAGGCGATTATTCATCAGGTCAACGAACCAGAAAGAGCTGAGACGGCCTTCAGAATCATATACCGGAGCAAAATCTTCGATCATTACTTCAAGATTGGGCGAGTTCGTTGCCAGGTCATCGAGCAAAGGAAGTGGTGGAGAGGCCAGAAGCGAGAATTCCCCAACCAGACCCTTTTCTTTGTTGAGTTTGAGAAGCTTGCCACCGGTGCTGTCAACGACCCAGACGTGATCATCGGCCAGTCTGAACGACTTCGGCCCGAGTGGCACCGGCTCTTCAATGCCGGGGAAATTGTTACCGTTGATAAAGCCTACCTTGCCGGCACCATCACCATAAGGGAGGCTAACCTGAGCATAAGAAGCCAGAGTGGATAACGAAAATATGCAGGCCAGAAGTAAAGAACCAACTCTCATTGCTTTAAGAACCTTTCTTGATCAAGCTTTGCGCAAAACTCTGCAGACGGGAGAATAGGTGGCAGAATGCAGAGAGGGGCGTTTAATCGATGACGAATTACTCATGGCCTGGGCGCTGTTGCCGCTGGTCATGATAATACCGATATGGGTGTCGTCGTCCATTCTACCGTCACCAGTGCGGTCATAGGTTCTCCAGGTGATAACATCGCCGGCCCGATATGGCGGAACACTGACTTCTTTCCAGCCAAGGCTCTTGAGCTTTGGAATGGTGGCCAGAACACCGAGCTGAATGCCGGTGTTAACACCAGCGGCCATAAGAGCAGTCGTAACAACCTGAGCGCAGCCGAGTGAACCACCCTGAGTCAGCGGGTGATAAGGAAAAGAACGTGGAGTCTGATATTTGGTTACCAGATTTCTGGCTGCAGCAACAACTTTGGCGGCAACACTGCCTGAACCGGGCACATCGAGAATGGGTGTCGAACCTGAAGAAGCTACCGGAGGATTGCTGTTCTTCGAGGAAGAAACATATCTTGAGTGAATGAAGCGGGTCTGGCCGTTATGAGAAACTTTGTACCAGTCACCACTTCTGCCAATAATCTTTACCTTGTCATTATTATGAAACCAGCCAACAATCTGACCCCAGGGACCTGTACGAATATTAAGAGAAGTATTTACCTTCACATAAGCTTCGCCATCAGGAAGCACGGCACCGCCGGTTGCGGAACCGGAGTCATCAGCTTTTGAACTCTGAGAGTTCGATGAACCAGAACCCTTATCACCAGCTTCGTGACCTTTCAGGGTTTCATTAAAGTTCATTGCCATAACAGAACCACCAAAAAGCACCAGAACAATGCAGGCCAGAATCTTGCGTTTTTTCATTGTCTCTCTCCTTGTTCACATGTTGCAATTCTGCAAGTTAACACAGGTTCAAGCTCTTAAATAACCGGCAAAAGCTCCCCTTCTTTTAACTCACAATCATTATACCTTTGAGAGTAAAAAAAGTTTACCAAAAAACAAAGCAAATCAGACAGACAATATTATTGCTGACTACAAGATGAAAAGCAGCTCAATGATTACTTGTAATGCATTTAAACCGGTCTGTGCCGGCCTTAAACCCGACAGTTGTTTCACAAAGCTCAAAAATTGGCCAAAACGTCAAAATGGCCTTCTGGCAAATTTGAACTACATTGCTCTCCGTATTTCCCGCACCCGATTTTACTGGATGATTTATCTGCGATAATCACAGAAATAAGCCATGCCCCCTCATTAAACAAAAAAACAGCTAACCAGAATCTATAAACTTCCCGCCCCTCTGGTACAACACACTTAGCTTGTGAAATAAATAACTTTAGAGAATTAGATGTTTTTCGCTGCTGGCAGGCAGCCGGGCTTGAATCTGCCAGCCCTTTTCTGTCTGTGGTTGTTTGTCTGTATAAAAAAAATAATCGTTAATAAAACATCATCTTTGTTCGAAAGGGTTCATGGATTTGTTTGCCTCCTTATTTTTCAGGCCCGGGTTAAGCCCGGTCCTTTTTTTTTGCGGCAAATACCCCTGACTGCATGAAATTTGCAAAATCCGCTGGTTAATTATCAGGGGCTCGTTGTGGTAGAATTGTCTGGTGCTGACTATTCTCACAAAGCTCATCTTAAAGGTTTCAACCATAAAGAGTCAGAACATCTGCTACAGGTCACGCCGCCGGTAACTGAGAAAATCATCAACCAGAATCGTGAGTGCCAGCACTCAAGGAGATATAACCTTTGTTTTACAGACTTTTTCTGCTTTGCCTGATGCTTAATGCCGCCTGCCTTGCCGCTGAAACGCCCATGGTGGTACCAGAAGTAAACCTGCCAATTTCTAACGATGCCGCAGAAGTAACCCGTCTTATTGCGGGAGCACTCAAGCTCCCACAGAAAAGGCGTGTTGAATTTATTTCGAAGTATCTTATCGGGCGTAAATACCGTCCGGAAACAAAAAAAAGAATTGCCGGTCAGCACGCGAAAAAGGTCGAAAAGAAAGAGGCAACCAATTCAGAGCCCCTGCCACTCGCATTTTTGCCAACCAGCATGACCTGGCTCGATTGCATGACCTATGTCGAGCATGTTCTGGCAATGGCCTCGTGTTCTCGGCCTGCTTATGAGAATGAATTTCTCTGCCGGCTGATCGACATCATGTTCGATGCTGGCGGCAAGCCTCTGATGAACCATCATCGCAACCATTTCACTTCACACTGGGGTGATGTTAATGAGCGCAAGGGTTATCTGGCCAATATTGCCAGGCATCACCCGCTCGCGGTCAGTCGTGGCCTTTTCCTCAACCGGGTCGGCAGCAATCGAACCTATTACATCGAGGATCGCTTTATGACCGCCACCAGGCCGCAATTGATGTGGTATTTTACGACGCAGACCGTTGTTGAAGGAAAAGCGCCGCTGCGGTCGGGTGATATTGTGGCCATGGTCACCGATAAAGAGGGTCTGGATGTCACCCACATGGGCTTTTATATCGAGCATAGCGGGCAAAAGCTGTTGCGACACGCTTCTTCAAAATTGAACCGTGTAACTGAGCAGGATCTTGTGGGTTACCTGCAGGCTGCCAGACAGGTCAAAGGGCTGATGGTTTTCAGACCGCTGCTGCGGGCGGCTGTACCGCCGGCATATCGGTTTAAGGGCTTTCACAGAGAGAACTAAGCCTGTCAGCCTTTTTTTGTCTGCCTTGCAGATATCCTGCAGCATTTAATAAAAATTTGCTTTTTGCGGTCGATAGATTAATTGATCTGTACATTTAATCTGGAAGTGGCAAAAACATGGAAAAATCCTCACTTGATTTTCTGCTCAAACTACTGAGCACACCGTCACCCTCTGGTTCTGAATCTCGTCTGCAGAGAATATGGCTTGATTATGTCAAAAAATTTGCCATGGTAAACACTGACCATTCGGGCAATGCCATCGGAATTCTCAACCCTGAAGCACCTTTCAAGGTCTTGCTCGCCGGTCACAGTGACGAAATTGGCCTGATGGTCAACCGCATCGACGACAGGGGTTTCGTGTATTTCAACCAGTCTGGAGGTATTAACCCATACCTTTTGCCGGGCCTGAAAGTTGAAATTCTTGGTTATAAAGGGACAACCGTCAGGGGTGTCATCGGCTTCAACCGCAAACTTTACGGCGAAGGCGGTGGCAAGCCAAAATGTGAAGATTATTTCATCGATTGCGGCTTCAGCAAAGGCGAAGATTTAAAAAAACTCGTGCGGGTCGGCGACTACATTCTTTATCACAGTGACCCTGAAATACTCAATAATGATCGAGTTGTCTGCAAAGGTCTCGACAATAAAACCGGGTCATTCATCGTGGCTGAAACCTTGAAAAAACTCAGTAAAAAGAAGCTAAAAGTAGGTGTGTATGCAGTCAGCACCACCGGGGAAGAAACCAACATGCGTGGGGCTCACTGCGCCGGGGCAGTCATCAAGCCCAGCATGGGCATTGCCTGTGATGTCACCTTCAACACCGATACTCCGGGAGAAGAAACCAACAGGGCCGAAGTCTTTCTCGATAAGGGCCCGGCGCTCTCGGTTGGCAGCCCGATCAACGTAAAAATCAACGAACTGATCGAAAAGGCGGCAAAAAAGCTGAAAATGCCGATTCAGTTTGAGCTGACCCCTTCCAGAACCAGTACTGATGCCGACAAAATAATGTTCAGCGGCGAAGGGGTTCCGGTTTCGCTGCTGTCACTGCCATTGCGCTACATGCACTCACCTGTCGAGATGGGCTCACTTAACGATATACAACAGATAATCGATCTGCTGGTCGAAACCATTGCCAGCCTGACAGGAAAAGAAGACCTGCGCCCGGTTCTGCCTTAATAAGTCGCGTGTAACAAGAACCCTGTTGCTGGCCGGCAAAGCCTTACAGCAACAGGGTTCAGTTATGTTCAGGCCAAAAATATTTGCCTCAGAGCGGGCGGGTTATTTTTGGAGTTATTTCTTCGTAACCCGCTAACAAATCAGGATTTTTGGGATAGAGCACGCTGCGAAGGCCCGGAAGATAGCGTGGAGCGGCCCCCTGGAGGATACGATTGTAGCAGTCGACTTCATCTTCAACCCAGGCACCGCCTATCACATCAACGCCGAAGTCAAAAAGAGCAGAACTCACAGGAACCGAAGGACCTAGCACAATAAAGGTCGAACCCGGCTTTTTAAGGGCCAGAAGCCCCTCTATGGTATCGTTGAGACAGGTCACACCGGTCATGGTAACCACATCAGCCTGAGGAATAATTTTTACCGCATCCTCGGCATGGAAATCTCCGTCCTGCGGCCTTTTTTCGATAATTGAAAACTCCGAAGCCTGCTGTCGTATCTTTTCAAGGTGCGGAAAATGACCGATAACAGCCACTTTTTTGCCAGCTCCGAGTTTTGCCGTCAATTCAAGCGCATTCCCGGCAAAGTATTTCTTGCCATCGAGGGGTAGAGCACTGTTCATGGCAGCGAGGGCAAACGATCGCTCAATACCCTGAAGTGAATCGGTCCAGGTCAAAACTTTTTTAAGACTGAGAGACTCAATCTCACCCATATGCGAAACGGGAAGATTCACTTTGACCTCAAAGACCCGGTCATCGCTCAAAGTCATGCAGATACCCAGTCTTGTCGTCTTGACCATGGTTATAAAAGCGCAGGTTGCCACACGCTGCAGAGGTCGTGAATAGCTTATCTCGGGAATTGTGGCCTTTACCGCTTCAAGAATCAGTGACATGTGAGCCCTCCAGTGACACAAAGTGTTAACGGCTATTCTATGATATTGTTTTGAAATCATCAAGCAATCAGACTTAAGTTGCGGGCGTTAGAAAACCATGGAAAGCTTTTGATTTATTGGCTATAATCATCTCAAATGGAAGCGATACGAAGATTTCTGCAATTACTGGGAATTATCAAAGACCGTCGTTTAAAAGAAATTGCCAGCGGTCAATATGCCTGCGCCTCCTGTTCTGCTGAAGAACTGCAGACCTGGCAGGACTTTATCGCCTATATAGATCTGCTCGAAACTTCTCCCGAATACCCGGCCAGAAAAATTCTGCATGAAATTATCAGTTCAATAGCAGCTTCACTGCCAGAAAAGCTGGCATTTTTTCACCAGCTGTCGGGCTCGCGTGATGACTGGTCAGAAATTCTGCGCTTTGCCGAACTGCCGATCCAGTTTGCCCATGAAACCTTCGAATACCTGAATTCTGAATTTGCCAAAGCCAGAAGTATCGATGAGCAGGCATCAATAATTGCCAGATCTTTTAATACAGCCGATCCCACCCATATCGAAATGCTTTTTCTGCTTGTTGAAGGAAACATAGAGCGCAAGCCACAACCACAGACGGTTCAGGCATGTGCCCTGATCGAACGCGAAAGAGCGGCGCGGGCGAAGCTGGCCGAATTATTCAGCGGGCCTTTTAATGATGATCTTCGCTGGTGGTTGATCAGAACCATAAACAGTTCAAGCGGCCCGGCTCAGGCTTTTCTTAAAGAAACGGTTAAAACCCGCAACGACTTGCGACTGAGGTGTATGCTGCTGCCGATGTTGCTGAAAGCCGGTTTCGAGTGGGCCGGGAAATTCGCTGGAAAAACTTGTGAAGAGACCAGTTCGATACAGTCACACATGTATGAAAACCGCATCAACAGGCTGATAAATTTAGGCGAAGCGATCTGAGGCTTTAATAACTCAGACAGCTGGCGCTTTTTCATGAGCAATCACGAGAACCGGGGGCACCTCATTGCCACCAGCAGCACAGCATCCGGCAAAAACACGGCAAATCTGGTCTAATGATGGGTTCTGGCAGCGACATAGCTCTGTGCTGAGACAATCTGAATTCTTAAAAATTGCAGTTGTCATAATAAAAACCTGACCTGGTTCAAGCTGCACCTGAGTAAGCTTAAAGCTTCTGCCGGTGGTTTTGCCTAGTTCAGCGCTATCGTATTCGATCGAGGCAATTTTGCCGGAAACACTATCGAAAAGCAGCATGGTTGGCACGCCTGCCCCGGCAAATTCAATTTTTCCGTCAGAGTGAAGCAGAAGATTCTGCAGTTGCATGGTTTTATTGCCGCCGCTTTCGCTGCTGCCGGCAAGCAGAGCGTTGAGTTCAGCAGCCAGCAGATCGGGTCGCGGGTACCTGCTCTGCAGCTGCATGGTGGCTGATTTTACAAAAGCCAGCACCAGACTGCCTGCCACACCCGGTTCGGTCACCCTGCCAAAAATTATGGACCTTTCTGAAGCATCAATATCGATCAGATCAAAATAGTCGCCGCCATAAGCCGAACTGGCACCCAGCACGCATAAAAAGCTGAGGCAACCCACAGAAGAAGGGCCCTGCATCTGAGTTAACAGCTTTTCCTGAACTTGAGAAGCAACGTGCAGTTCTTCAAGGTCAATCAGCGTCTCATTAAAAATAGCGGCAAGGTGACCGAACTCGTCACCCCCAAGGTCAGGCACCCGCCAGGAAAAATTTCTTTCATTCAAAGCGGTAACACCGGTCTGTAACTCACCAAGAGGGCGCAAAATGCTTCCCGAAATGAAAAGACTGATTGAAATAGAAATCAAAAAGCTTACCAGGGCGAGCAAGGCAAGCAACCATGTTTTTTCGCCAACCTGAACAGCGATTTTTTCAATGGGAAAAAGACCCAGCAGTCTGATATTTTTCATTGCCACGCATTTATGCCCAAGCATTAGAAACTCTGAGCCTTTATAATCGCACAACTCAGGGCGGGTGATACTACGGTCGCGAAGTTTAAGGGCAAAATTTCTCAGACGTGGGTTTGTGAGGATATCTACGGGGTAACCGCGCACAAATTTTTCGTCAACGATCATAACCTGCAGTCCAAGTTCGTTTCTGCCCAGATTTAGAAATACTCTTTCGATGAATGAGATTTCGAGGTCGTCTGAGTCCCAGAGGTAGAGGAGCATATAGTCATACATTACCTTGTCAAAAAGCTTCATCAGGCTGACAAATGTCGGGTGAATCCGTTCACCGACTCCCCATTCTGAAAATGAACCCTGATCGGCAAATTTTCTGATGAGATCGGCCGGGCTTTGCTGCGCCACCGTTTCGGTTATCAGTTCGGCCTCAGTGCCGGCCTTACTGGTGATTGTCTGTTTATTCAGTGAGGCCAGAACAAAGTTGCCAATTTTGGACATTGCCTTCATGGTATTGATGCGCAATTTGTCTTCGTGAAATTTTGAAGTAAATTTTTCGTAGACTTTTTCATCTTTGAGAATTCCGCGGTCACCGGCCACAATACCGGTGCTGCTGGCAACGAGAAAAAAGCCGTGCGGCCTTGGATTCTGACTTTTAATGAATCTAAGAACTGAACGCTTTGAAGGCCCCTTTTTCTTTAAACTCCGCTTAAAATCAAGCAAATGCCTGTCGAGGCGTTCTTTTTGCACCGTAAGTTCATTGCTGTACAATTCATCAATGCTCTGCAGGTAGGCCATGCCATCATAATATGCATCGTTAATGAGACCAGACCTGAATTGTTGCAGATAATCGGAACCAATAGTATATAGAACAAAACCTGCCATGGCATTCGAAGAAACGAAAAGAACCAGCAGCTGCAGCTTCAGGCGCAGCGATAGAACCTTGCCCCTCACCACGACCAGGTAGCTCATGCCGGCAAAAATGGCCATGCCGATAAACAATGTTAGAATCATGACCAGAGTCGTATAAGTAAAGCTTACCCGCTCGATATCTTCGCGTTTTATGCCACAAAAAACCATCATTGTCGAATCTATGTAGTTGAGCAAAACGTAGTAGTCACTCAATTTGACTATGCTGCTCAGGCTGTTCTGCAACATTTCAGCCTGATTACTGACGGCGGTGCTCAACAAAGGGTCATAACAGTCGACGTTGCCATTTCTGATAAAGCCGGCGATGAGCTTCTCACGGTGCTGGCGGGCATGATAGCGGACACCGCAGAAGCTGTCGATGGCTTCAGGCGGAACAAAGACCGAGAGGCCCGTTGTTTCGCTGACGTTCAGCCACAGCATAGGTTTATCAGCAGCAGCCGAAGTGCGTCTAAGAGTCAGATTCTTACCAGAAAAGCACCTGTTATAGTATCTGGGAAAGAAATGCTGACCATAAACCGATCTGAGATTGGCGTAGACATCTTTGGGGATTTTGCGCTCGCCGCCGGCGTAACCGTCATTTTTGAGAATATTCATCGACTTAAACGCCCATGAAACATCTCCCGGCAGTCGTTCGACGGGAAAATTGCTGTAAAAAATGCTGCCATCGGCATTGTTGATGTAATACTGCAGATCCAGTGCGTGGTCGGCTGTAAACCTGGCAACCGCATCTTTAAGCTTTTCTGGTTCCCGGTTCTCTGAAAAAATACCGGCAAGGGTGCTGCAGATATACTTTTCGGTGCCTGAATAGTAGCGCAGCGATTCAAGCATTTCGGCGGCTTCAATTTCGAAATTTCTGATTCTTTCGTTCTGCTGCAGAGAAACAATGTAGTAGATTCCGGCAACTATTATCAGCATTGGCAGAAACAGCAGCGAAAAATTAAGTATCAACCAGCGGGTAACGGGTTTTTCAGTCATCGGTGCCCCCCTGACGCAGCAGCAGAAAGGTAAGGTCGTCATCCTGAGCCACTGCCCAGCTGCGATAGCCATCGATGATGTTCTGCCAGTATACTTCCAGATCTTTATCCCAGGCAGTTTGAAGCAAAGTGGCAAAGCGCCGGTAGCCAAACTGTTCTTCATTCATGCCAACAGCCTCAACAACACCGTCAGTATAGAGAATGAGTGTTTCGCCAGGTGCCAGACGATCGGCTATTGTCGGCAACTGCTTTTTGCTGCTGCTGCCGAGAGGCATACCGCCGAATTCGAGCATCCTGATGTCTGTACCACCTGATTTTACAATGGCCGGGTAACAATGCCCGGCATTGGCAAAGGTGAATTCGCCGCTTAGAAGGTTAAAATCAAAGCAGACCGCAGTCATCATGCGCCGCCAGTTGCGCTTTTTCAGTTCAAGCAACACCTGGTTAGCCCCGGCGAGCAGATTCTGCGGCCCGGCGACGGTTTTATCGGCAGCGGCAATAACAGCCTTGATCATTGCCATGATCATGGCAGCCGGAATACCATGACCGGCCACATCACCGAAAAAGATGCCAAGTCTATTTTCCGGCAGCGAATAATAGTCAAAATAGTCACCACCCATTTTGCTCATGAACAATGACCGCGCAAAGAGCACTGTTTTTGCTTCAGCGAAGCGGCCTGATGGAAGAAGGCTTTCTTGAACAGCTGTGCCGACAGCCAGTTCTTTCATGCCTTCGAGGGTGCGATTAAAAGTATTGATAAGCAGGCCAAACTCATCAGCTGATCTGTAACTGATGCGGTAGTCAAAATCTCTTGAACGCATGTGGGCAATACCCTTATCGAGTTCAAGAACGGGCACCAGCAACCTGGCTGCAAAAACCCGGGCCACTCTGAAAAGAATAAAGGCCATAATCAGGCCAACCACCAGAAAAGTCACTTTTAAAGCATCGATCTTTTCATCGATCAGGCTCTGAGGATAAATCGCCGCCAGAATGCCATCAGCAATTTCATTGCCGGCAATCGATGTGAAGAGATATTTTTGCCCGTCAATTTCAAGATTTTCATAGGTTACCAGTTTTCTGCTGACAGTTCGCCTGAAAAGGCGGCGTATATCGCGGTTATCAGCTGGTTTTAGCGAGAAGATACTTTCATTGAGCCGGTCAAAAACAAGCAGTTGTCTTGGAGAAATTGCCCCGGAGGTTTCAAGAAGCTTTTCGCGAATAAAAGTGCGCATGAAGGCGGTCGGGTTCCAGGTAATGGCATATGCTCCCCAGGCGTGATATTCCTCGCTGCCGGGCTCATTACCGCCCAGCAGGCGCATATATGATGTGCGACCGGTGTCTCCGGCACTCAAGACCACAAATCGGCCCAGATACCAGAGAAAATCGTGTAAAAGAAGGTCTTCAGAAGAAATATCGTCAAGCAGGGTCTTGCTGATACGAGAACTTTGCTGCAGATTGGTTTTGTTAAAAAAATCCAGGCCTTTCAGCAACAGATCCTTCATCATGTTGCCAGAGCTGTTGAAGGCCAGCGACAGCTTAAAAACCAAGTTACCCTCATCGTTGAGAAGGATTCCTTCCTGGGGTGCAATGCGGGCGGTCAATTGCTTCAGGCTTTCAATTTCGGCAACCGGCCAGCGGTTACCCTTATAAAGACGATTACGTTCATCGATAAAGGCGTTCAATTCACGGGCCAGCCTTGATTGAACTTCAGGGAAGCGGACATCGAATTCTTTAAGAATTCTCACAGATTCATTGTGGGTGGCATTAACAAGGTCTTTTTTCTTCTCATTGAAAAATTCATAACCTGTCGAAGCCATCATCAGCAGAGGCAGGCCATTGGCAAAAAGAAACAACACCAGAATCTTCTGCTGCACAGGCATGGCAAATCTTCGATAACGAAGACTGCAGACAAAAACCAGAAAAAATGACAGCACCAACCATCTTGAAGGGCCAAACAACGCTGAAACAGCGGCGACAGATGGTGAAGCCAGATTCTTGCTGCTCTGATAACTGACAACAATCATCTCAGGCGAAGTCTGGCGAAATTGCACGAAAAAATTGCGGCTTTCACGCGAGGCGATGGCATAGCTCTCGAATTTTGCGGCCTCGAGCTTGATCTCAGTTTCGGCAGCGGGGTCAGGCGGTAATCCAAAGCTCTTGTAGGAGATGGTTTGAATATAGCCAAGCCGTGCCTCTGAGCCCCTGGAGTTAAACTTTCTGATGATCATCTGCGGCCCGAGGTTTTTGCCGAGAAGTGCCTTATCGACAAAACAGGCCAGAGAAAAGTCTGTGCCAGGATAGTACCAGAGAAGGTGCTTATCTGGTTCGTCACTGACAAACAGGCAACGCCCCTGGTACTCTGAACGAAATGGTTCAAGCATAAGTTTCTGGTCAAGAAAAGAACCGAAATAGCCGCGCAAAAGCGTCATGCGAGAGGTAACGGCCGCAGAAGATGAAGGGTCGGCATCAGTATCTGAGACGTAGAGCTTTTTCAGCTCGTGCATAACGATAAACATGGCTTTAAGAATGTAATGAAATCTTTTTTCATCAGTTAAATCACGGTTTATGGAGCCATCTGAACCGTAAACGATGAATTTGAGCCGCCCCGAAAACAGGCGGCGAAAGGCGGCGATCTTTCTGGCAAGCAACTGCGCCGATTCGGGTTTATTGTCGATGCCGGCAAAATTTTTCTGCAGGAGAGCATGAAAAAACACCCGGTCATCATGATAATTCTCAAGGGTAACCAGATGCTGTGAAAGATGATCAAAAACCTCTTCGGCAGCCTGGTTTCTCTGCAGCTGAAAATGGCTGATCAGCATCGACCAGGCGAGCCAGCAGGGCAGCAGCAGACCAAAGGCCGCCAAAGCCGCCCATCTGGTCATTTTCTGTAAAAATCCCGGCATTTTTATCCTTTATAGTCTAATTCTTACCGAACGTTTATCAGTCACAGAACAAGCGCGGCAACAGAGAAACATCTAAAGATAATTATACCTTTTTCCGGCAAACCGTACATCGGGATAATTACCCTTCAAGTTGTTCAATCTGACTGGCAGATGCAGCAATGACCACAATCGTCTGATCGTCGTTTCCGGGCCGGCCAGCCCTGATATGTTCAAGTGTTTTATCAACGCTGCGACAGAATTTTTCAGGGCAGGGTTCGTCTGTTCCGGCAATCAGATTGACGAGTTCTTCAAAGCCGAGTTCAGCATTTCTGTAGAGCCCGGCCGTGTAGAGCACCAGCTTTTCTCCCTGTTTCAGGCTGACTTCACATCGGGCCACTTTAAGATTTTTGCCGGCTCCCAGAGGGGTTGAAGGCATATCAATGACCTTACAGCCATCGGTTTGCAGCAACAGAGGGTAGCAATGGCCGGCACTGGCAATTGTTACAACGTTTGTTTCGGCATCGAGAAGAGCGTATTGCAGCGACATAAAATTGCGCTGGCGGGTTTCGCTGCTGCATGAGCGCAACAGCATATCGATACGTGCCAGCACGGCACCAGGATCAGAATAAAGGTCTTCAAGCTGCATGATACAGGCTTTAACAAAAGCCATAATCAAGGTTGAAGCCACGCCACTGCCGGCAACATCGCCGATAAAGATACCCAGGTATCTTGAAGCAAAAGGATTAACTGCCATGAAATCTCCGCCGAAATTCGTCAAAGCGCGGCTTTGACCGAAAAATCTCAATGAGCCATGCTGTTGAATTTCGCTCATATTGTCGATGAGCTTCTCTTGAACCATCGAGGCAGTGTGCAGCTCTTCGAGATCAACCAGGGTGGTATTGAAAATCTGTGCCAGATGGCCGAATTCATCGCCGCCAAGGTCAGGAAGCCGATAGGCAAAATCCTGTTTCTGCAAAGCCAGAACCCCGGTCTGCAATTCACCCAGGGGTCGCAGAATAGAGCGGGAAACCACCAGGCTCAGGGCCAGTGACACCAGCATGCTGACCATTCCGAGAGCGCAAAAAAGCCAGAATTTTTCGCGGAGACGTTGTTCGATAGAACTGACCGGAAAAAGCCCCAGAAGACGCATACTTGCAAGCGATGAGCATTTAAGACCCATGAGCAGATGCTTTTGCCCGTTCCAGTCACAGAAATCTATTTCAGTTCCGGTTTTTTCACGCAGTCTGCCCGAGTAAGCCAGCAGCTGCTCATTCTGCAGCAGTTCTGGCGGAAACGAGTATCTGAAATCTTCATGCACGCCCATAATTTTCAAACCGAGTGGATTACGGTTAAGGTCAGAGTAAAGCCTGGTCAGATAGGCAAATTCGAGGGCTCTGGGTTCCCAGAGGTAGAGAAAAACATAGTCTGACATGTTGCCAAAAAGGTTGAGCACTTGAATGAAAGCCGGGTAATAGCGCCAGCCCATTCCCCACTGCCAGAAAGACCCGGTGGCTGCAAAAAACTCCTGAAACATCTCAATCGATCGCAGTTGCCCCAGAGATTCGGCAATAAGCTCAACCTGGGTAACCACCATTTCTTCGAGACTCTCGCGGTTAAGCATTGAAAGGTAGTAACGCCCAAGCTTACCCATTGCATCGACAAGAATCTTCATCTGCTTGTCAAAGCCTTCAAATTCGCGAATCAGGTCGACAAATTCACCGTCTTTCATTATTCCATATTCACTGCCGATGAATGGAGTATGGCTGCCGACCAGAATTAATCTGAAAGGCGCAGGCCTCTGGGCATCAAGAAAACGAACCAGCATCTGTTTGTCAGGTGGACCGCTTTTCAGAGAGTTTTCGAGCTCAGCAATGGCCTTTTCGATACGCCGCAGTTGCAGCGACATTTCAGAAACATGCATCTCGTCAATACTCTGAAGATAAGTCATGCCGCTGCTGAAAGCTTCGGCCTGCAGGCTGGTTTCGAATTCTTTGAGGTAATCATACCCGAGAATGGCAAGAATGCTTAGCGACAAAGCATTAGAGAGAACGAACAGTATTATAAGCTGTTTTCTGATACTCAGTTTTGTATTTCGACCCCGGCAAAAGACCATGAAACTGTGATAAACCAGCCAGATTGTCAGCAACAACAGCCCTGACAGAAAAATTTGCCATAAAGAGGTCGACGAAGAGCTTTCGATAACGCTCGCCGGTAAAAGGCAGACGGCATCGATGCTAGTATGAATAAGCCCTTTAAAAACATACCAGCCGTTTATTCTGAAAGGGCTTTGCCTGCTTTCACATATTCTTTTTTTATCATCTTCAGACAGTTCCAGACCGGCCGGGACTCTCAGTACACCATCGCGAATCGTCAGAATCTGCATTGGCGAATTTCTGGTAACTTCGATGATCTGATGATCGATACCTGGCATTCCTTCAAGGGCCCGGCGCGAAAAGAATATGCTCAGGCCAAGCTTTCTCTTGCGTATTTTGACCCAGGAAAGCCTGCCATCAGAGGTTGAATCGCCATAAAGAGGCTGAATATGCCGGCCGTTATAACACTCAGTGAATACCTCCGGCAAAAACTGGGGCCCGTAGATTCGCCGCAGGTTGGCGGTCGAAGAAGCCGATTTTGTTCCGCCTTTTCCTGTAAGGATAGATTGAAATGTGGAAAAGGCAAGAACCCAGTCGGCATTTAGACCGGCATGATCAAAATTCGACGTATAAACGCCGCCTTTGTCGTCCCAGATCAGGTATTTAAGTTCAAGCGACATTTCGCGATTCAGTTTTTCGATGCCGGTCTTCAGATCTTCACAGCTTGAACTGCTCTCAAAAACTTCATTTATACGCAGGCAGGCATATTTGCCACTGTCTACGGCGAGCTGCAGATGTTCAATTTTATTGGTGGTCTCAACCTGAAACTGGCGTAATCTACTTTCACGCCGCATTGTTTCAACATATCGCCAGCCCTGCCAGCCGCCGATAAGAGGCAGCAGCACCATAAAAAAGACAAACGCCAGCCAGGCGGTTATGTCGCTACAGATTTTTGTTTCACTATTTTTCATATTTTAGCATCAGCATTGTGACATCGTCATCCTGGGCCGCGGCAAACCCTGAGTATCCATTGAAAATATCCTGCCACCAGACTTCAAGATCTGAGTTCCAGCTGGCGAGCAGTAATTTTTCGAAACCCGCAAAATCAAAAACATTACCGGAGGCATCTGTGGCTTCTATTATCCCATCTGTGTAGAGAATCAGAGTATCACCGGGTTTCAATTCTCCGGTAATTTCAGCATATGGTTTTCTTGTTACGTTGCCAAGGGGCATGCCGACGGCCTTAACATATGTCACACCGGCACGATCCTCACCAACAATGACCGGAAAACACTGCCCGGCATTGGCCAGCTTGAATTTTCCGCTGTTACAGTCGAGTTCAAGGCACTGGGCGGTCATCATGCGCCGCCAGCCCTTTTCTTTGAGGTGCAGAAAAATTGAATTGGCGCGATGTAACAAAGCTGCCGGGCCGTTAAAAGCAGCCCTGGCATTGGCCACAACCGCTTTTGCCATCGACATGACCAGAGCCGCAGGTATACCGTGTCCGGCAACGTCGCCAAAAAATACGCCAAGCCGTTCTTCTGGCAGTTTGAAGTAATCAAAATAGTCTCCACCCATACGGCTCATGAATTCAGATCTGGCATAAAGAGAAAACTTGCCGGCGTGGCATTTACCCGGGGGAAGAAGACTTTTCTGTACCGCTGTTCCCACGGCGATTTCCTGCATGCCGGCAATCGTATCATTAAAAACACCAATCAACTGGCCAAACTCGTCTTTGGAAACGAAATCGATGCGGTGCTTGAAATCTCTTCTGGCTATTGCTCTGACACCTTCGGCCAGCCCCGAAATTGGCACAAGCAACCGGCGTGAAAAAAATACCACAATTATGGCAACAAGCAGCAGGCTTGCCAAAGCAGCCAGAATGACGTTTGAAAAAAGGTTATTAATCCGGTCGAGAATAATTTTTCTCGGGTAAACGGCCATAATTACTGCATCAGCGAGTTCAATGCCCTTTAAAGCCGTGGCAATATATTCTTCTCCGTTCAACAGCAGATTATTCTCGGTTATAAGTTTCCGGCTCCTGGTTCGATGCATGATACGCCTCAGATTCTTATCTCCTGAAGTCAATTCAGGAAGTATCGTCTCAGAACCGGTTTCCATGACAAAAATCTGATGCGGAGCAATTCTGGCATTAAGGGCCGCAAGCTGTTCTTTCAGATAGGCCTGCTGTAGTTCTTCCGGTTTCCAGGCAACCACGACAAATCCCCACGATTTAAAATTCTCACGGTCACCAAGAAGGTTGAGATAAGTCCAGTGAAGGCCGGAACCATAGTTTTGCTGCTCGATCCGGCTAATCTGGCGCAGAACGCTGTGATAGACAGTTGCTTCGTCAGAAATCTGTTCGAGCATGGTTTTTCGGCTGGCAGAAAAGATTTCTGCCCTATTATTAAAGAATTCAAGGGTTCCTCTGAAAAAATCCCGGATGAATTTATCTGAGTTTGGCAGGACATTGGTTTTTCTTTGCATCAACTGCTCACCGGCGGTGGTAAAAAGGTAATTTTCGCTGGGGCGGAAATAGTCAACCAGTTCGGCCAGTTCTTTGATTGAGTTATTCGACCACACTGCCGATCCGGCATCTTTATTTTTGCGCTGAATCAGGTCATTGAGCTTGTCAGCCATCAGTTCACGACCGGCTGGGTAGCGACCGTCAAAGTCTTTGATAAGCCGGGAAGACTGTTGATGAACTGCATTGATCAGAGCACTTTTTTTCTGTTCGAAGTATTCATAGCCGGTTGCAGTCAGAATCATCAGGGGCAAGCCGTTAGCGAAAAGAAAAAGCAGCAGCAGTTTCTGCCTGATGGAAAGGTACAGACTGCTTGAATGCAAAGAAAGAACCTTAAAAACGAAGGCCGCTGCAATCAGCCACTTGAGCAACCCGAACATCACCCGGCTCACTTCATTATCGATATCTATCAGGTGAAACTGGTTTGCCAGGCGGCTGAAGATTACCAGTCTTGGCGAAACCTGTCTGAAAAGCAACAGCTGATGAGGGGTTTTTCTGAATTCGATGGCCGAATTAGAGTAAGCCGTGGCTTCTATCACCACTTCTCCTTCAAGATCTGGCGCATCGGCAAGGCCATAAACAGACTGCAGACTCGGGTCAAAATAGCCAAGCTGAAGATCAGAACTGCGACGATTAAAACCGTCAACGATGAGGCGCGGGCCTGTATGCCTGCCGGGCAGCGGTCGGCCGACAAAGCAGATCAACAGGTTTCCCTGATAGCTTTGATACCAGAGCAGAGCTTTTTGTGGGTCTTCTGAGGCTCTGATACAACTGCCAAGATAGCCACGACGCAGGGGAACCGACAGATGTTTTTCCATCAGAAACTGACCAAAGTAACCGCGCAACAAGCCGATACGGCCACTCTGATAAATTGATTCGGGTTCGCCCAACGTCTGATGAAGGGTCTTGAACACGTATTGAAAACGGTTTTCATCAGACAGGTGCTTGATGATGCGGCCATCTTTATCGAGAACAATAAAACGCAGCAGGCCCGGAAAACTGTTTTTAAGCGTTGAAATACGCCCGGCAATAACATCGAGGGGCTCGGAACTTTTATCGGCCGCGGCAAAATTCGTCTGCAGCAACCCATGAAAGAACTGATCATCCTGGTAATAATTACTTAGGTTATCAAGGGAATCATGCATTTTCTGCCGCCATGACTCTATCTGCCGCTCACGCACCAGACCAAAATGGCTTGATAAGGCGAGATGCAGCAGAAATGCCGGCAGAATTAACCCATATACAGTTCTGGCAAGAAGACCAAGCCAGTAATTTTTAAGCAAGAACTCCCCCTCCTGTCGGACTCAAGATACGAACCAAGGTAGGCAGAAGTAACGACTTTTCAGCAAATGTTCCATGTGAAACTCTTGAATGAAGAGAAAAGGGCCTGCAGACAAAGCTGCAGGCCCTTTTAAATAAAGGCATCAGATCAGATTTTTTCGAACTGGTCTTTGCTGACTCCGCAGGCAGGGCAGACCCAGTCTTCCGGGATATCTTCAAATGCGGTGCCGGGAGCAATTCCACCATCGGGATCACCGACGGCGGGATCGTATTCATAACCACAAACGGTGCAAACATACTTAGCCATTTTCATGACCTCCATGCAAATTTTCAGTAAGATTCTACCACATTCTGAAGAATTTCAAACTCAGGTTTTTCAAGCCAGGTATCAATCATGAAAACCGGAAAACGCTGATTATCGATCACAGCAGTCCGGAAAAATTTTTCCTGGGGGTCGGCAATATTGGGAAGAATCGGTTCAATAATGCCTTCACGCAATCTGTATTCGATGTCGTCAGCGATCATCGCGACAAAAGAGTTTGGCCGGACGGTAAAAATGAGCAGGCGTGAGTTTTCGTTCACCAGATAGGCGGTATCTATGCCAATGCGGCCGCGCAGGTTCACCACGGGAATTACCGTGCCACGAACGTTAACAACGCCGATAACCGGTTCAGACTTCTGGGCAATCTCGATGAGTGAACCCGGCACGGTGACTTCAGTTACATCGACTGCGGGAATGGCGTATGACCTGGCGGCAAATCGGAAGATAAAAAATTTTTCGAGCCGGCCATCGCCACTTCGATCTGCGGCGTTCTGCGCCAGCCTTCTGATTAAAGGAAGAATCTGTGACATTATACAGCAAGCCTTTTAATGTATGATGGTTTACTTTTATACCAGAAATAACCGGCAAAACAAAGTGATTATTTTGCTGCGGGCATACTTTTCAGAGCTTCAGAAAGGCTTTGAGCTGAGCAAGAGCTCTGGCCCGGTGGCTGAGCGAATTTTTTTCAGCAGCAGGCAGTTCAGCAACTGCGCAGTCACGATCTGGCAGCATAAAGACCGGGTCATAGCCAAAGCCGCCTTGTCCACGGCGTTCACAGCCGATATAACCATCGAGAGTTCCGACAAATTCATGGGCTTTGCCTGCCGCATCGATATAGACGATGACGCAGCGAAATCTGGCGGTTCTCTCAGCCCGGGAGACATCTTCAAGATCGTGCAGCAGTTTATCGATGTTACGGGCATGGTTGGTATCGTTACCGGAAAAACGCGCAGAATGGATTCCGGGGCGGCCACCGAGGGCATCGACTTCAAGCCCCGAATCATCGGCAAAAACCGGTTCATGCACCCTGTCAAACAAAGCGCGCGCTTTTAGTTCGGCATTTTCGCGGTATGAAGAACCATTTTCGTCGATATCAGGGAAATCAGGGATGTCGAGAAGTGTTTTTATCCGGCAGGGCGCAAGAATAAGGCCGATTTCTTCGGCCTTATGGGCATTGCGGGTTGAAACCCAGATATTCATCAGAGTTTTTCCAGGGTCTGTCGTTGCAGAGCAAAGAGTTGTTTTATGCCGGCATCGCCAATCTTGAGCATCTGGTCGAGTTGTTCTCTGCTGTAGGTACCATCTTCGGCGGTGCCCTGGACTTCGATATAACCACCCTGGTCGTTCATAACCAGGTTCAAATCGGTTTCGGCATGTGAATCTTCGATATAATCGAGATCTAAACAGGGCTGGCCTTTAACAATACCGATACTGACGGCAGCGACACGGTTAATGATCGGGTTTTCGGTCAGTTTGCCTTCGGCCATCAATTTTTTAACGGCCATTTCGAGTGCTACCATGGCACCGGTAATCGATGCAGTACGAGTGCCACCATCAGCCTGAATAACATCGCAGTCGATCATCAGGGTTCTAGGCCCCAGTTTGGTCAGGTCGAGAGCGGCACGCATCGAACGCCCGATCAGGCGCTGAATCTCATGCACCCGCCCTTTTACGGTGGCCTTGCCATAGCCGGCACGTTCATTGCGCACCAGGCCGGCTGCAGGCATCAGAGCGTATTCAGCAGTTATCCAGCCCTGAACTACCGCCCGGGAAGCGACGTATGGTGGCACCTTTTCTTCGACCTGAACGGTGCAAAGCACACGAGTATCGCCAAAGGTTATCAGCGCAGAGCCGTGCGGGTATTTAAGATAACCGGTTTCGATACTTACGGGCCTGAGCTGGTCACCGGCACGTCCATCATGTCTTGTCATGTCATTTCCTCCGGGGCAGAATTACTTAACAGCAGAATAACATTTCGGTCTTCTGACACCAAACTTTTTATTAAGACAATTTACAGCACAACAAGTGCTTGCTGTTAAAACTGACATGGCGGGATGTAGTTTGAGCTGGAATCCTGTTACTCCATCGACCCCTGCGTGAACGCTCCGGTATTTGCCCGCCCGGGCACGTCTTCTTAAGGCAGTTCTGGCTCAACAAACCCACATCGATCTTTTCCCAAAGGCCACAGTTCAAAGAATCACGCCTTATGAAAATAATGCGGCAGATGTGTTATAATAGCCGTGTTCTGACAATTTAATCGAAGCAGGTTTGTCTTGACCGGGCAAACCTGTTTTTATTGTGTAAAAACCGGGTAGTTAATATGAAATCCGACTATTTCAATATCGTTGGGCCTTTGCTGAACTCAGGAAATGAATGCGAAAAGATTCTGCGCCGCCTGCCAGAATGGTTTGGAGACGAGCAGACGATGATCGATTATGGCATCGAGATAAATTCTCTGCCTACCTTCATCATCAATATGCACAATCAACCGTGCGGGTTCATCAGCCTTAAAATTCATTTCAAGGAAGCGGCTGAGCTGTATGTTCTCGGCATTTTGCCTGAGTATCACCACCAGGGCCTTGGCCACGCAGCCATAGAAGCCGTAACCGAATATTGTCGCAACCAGGGTATTGAATACCTGCAGATAAAAACTGTTGGGCCTTCTACCAGCTGGGCGGCCTATGAAAACACCCGCAGATTCTATATATCGATTGGCTTCAAACCGCTCGAAGAGTTTCACGGCCTGTGGGGGCCAGACTGCCCATGCCTGCAGATGATTAAAAAAATCTTGTAATCATTTCGAGGCTGGTCTATGCTGCCAGAAGAACTTACAAGGGAGTGAAAAGCTCATGTCAGTCATCAGAGGGAAAATTCAAAAGGGTCTTGGCGAGTCGAAGAACACCGTAAGAGAGCAAATGCCGTTTTTTCGCAAGTGCTTCCCGGAAGTCGGGAATTGCAAAGAAGGCACCATAAACATTCAGCTCGACAAACCGCTGGTGATACTCGCCCCGGACTTCACCACCGAACCACTGGCCTGGCACCCGGCATTCAAGATCGTCAAAGGCGGCGAAGTTTTTAAATTTCTGCGTATCAGACTCACAGTCGATGGCTGCGAACCTGTTAACGCCTGGGTTTATAAAGCGCAGTTTTCTCCTTATCACGATAATCCCTACTACATTGAAGTTCTTGCCCCCGAAATAGGCTTTTCAAATACACCGGCCTGCAGCATCGAAGTTCTGAGCAAATGTAGCGAGGGGCTGGTGGTCGTTGGTGCTTCAGAGCGGTCGGCTGGCATTTCACCCGCCTGACCATGGAACTGACGCGCCTGAGCGAGAGAACCTTCTGCATTGCCGGGCCTGCCAATGTTGGAGTTGTTATTCTAGAAGAAGGGCGAGTGGCACTTATCGATTCTGGAATCGATGAAAAATATGCCCGGAAGCTGCACGAATTTTTATCTGATTATCGCTTTGAAGTAGCCTGTATTTTAAACACCCATGCCCATGCCGACCACATCGGCGGCAACAGTTACTTCAGCGAAAAATGCGGTTGCCGCATCATGGCTTCAACACTTGAAGCGCCCACCATCAGGCAACCACTCATTCAATCGGCCGTTCTTTTTGCCGGAGCCCCCATTCAGGATCTGATGAACCGCTTTATCATGGCGAATCCGAGCCCGGTTGAAGTGTTCACAGGCAACGAACTGGTTCTCGATGATCTTAAAATTCAAATTCTCGATCTTCCCGGGCATTCGGTTAACCAGAAGGGTTTTCTGGTGGATGGAACCGCTTTTGTCGCTGATACGCTTTTTCCAGATTCTTTTTTTAAAAAACAACGTCTCCCTTTCAACTACGACCCGCATGCCCACATGCAGACCCTCGAAAAATTGCGAACCATTGCGGCAAAGGTATTTGTTGGCGGCCATTTCGGGCCGACAGGCAATATTGCGACCATGATAACCAGTAACCTGAGTCATGTCGAAAGTGCTATGGCATTCATGCTTGACCTGCTCAAGGTTCCTCAGTCACAGGAACGCGTCGTCAAAGCCTTTCTCGACCATTTTGGCATGAAAAAGATCAGCTGGGAATACTTTCTCTACCGCGCAACGGTTAATGGCTACCTTTCATCACTTTATCGTCGCGGCGAAGTTAAATTCAGGGTTCTCGACAATCTGGCGGTCTGGTATGCAGCTTAAACGGGTGGTTTTAATTTTTACGGCAGCGTTTTGTTTTGCGACATCTACCGAGGCTCAAAGCATCAACAATTACATCAGGGTACCCCGCCAGGGTGTGCCGGTAATAATAAGACATCCGTTGGCAGATGTGCGTAACCCCGGCGAGACTTTTGAGTTCAGATACGAGGTAGAACCGGCCAGATCGATGTTACGCCGCATAAACAGAAGTTTTCCTGAAGCCAGCCCCACAGCGACCGAATCCGAAGATCTGAGCGGCCGACGCAACACATTGGCAATTGAAGAACTCGACCGAGAAGCTCTGCAGGCCCTTATGAACCCCGATCAGGCCAGCAAAAAAACCTTGACCGCCACGGCAACAGACATAATTAAACCAGAGAACAACCCGCAGCACTCAAATGGCAGTATGACTTCGCAGATTGCTTCTGCAACGGAAATCTCCGGCGCTGCAAAAAGTCTTATCGGCAGTATGACTGCCGGCCTTCAGGTTAATCAGGTCGCAACCCCAGCTGCAAAACTGCCGTGATCGACCGTCTGCTGGCTGATGCAGGCAAAATTCTGAATATGATGATTCTGTTTCGGGGTTAAGACTGCTCTGAATGCTTTTTGTAGCATTTCGGGCAATATACCGGCAATTCTTTGCACGGCACAAAATTCAGTCTGGTCTCGCAACCGCAGTCACTGCAGATGGCGCAGCGTCTTTCGCCCGGGGTTTCCCATATCTGGTCGAGTCGGGCGTTGATACATGTCTCACAAAACATAGGTTCTTGTTCGTAGCCTTTTTCAGCGAAAAACTTCAATTTTTCGGGGGAAACGGTCTTTTCGAGGCCACAAGAGTGGCAGACGAACAATGCTTCTTCAGATGACATGAAAACAGCTCCCGCAAAAAGGTTTTACAGGTTGATGATACAATATTGTCGCATTTTTAGCTACGAATATGCATAAACGTTTTAAAAACCATGAGCTATAAAGCATTGAAGAGCAATTTTCAGCCAGAACGCCGCCTGGCCCCGATTAAATTTAACAATTGAAGCTGATTGAATCAGACCGGGGAATCTGCTAAAATGTACACAAGCAAAATGACACAGGCGAAAACATACAAAGTAATTATCCCTTACAGTGAGTCGGCAACCCCCAGAAAGAAATTCAAGATAGAATACACTGTTGAGGCGACTGATCGCGTCTCCGCCCTGAAAAAGGCAGAGAGAGAATTCGACTCTTACGCAGATTACAACAGTGCTTCGTGGGTAAGAATGATCGAGCGCGACGGTATCCGCATCTGGAAGCTTATGCAGGATATGCCCCAGACCCCTCAGCACATCGATGAACTGGCAGCCCGTCTGACATCTGACGATGAAGACGTTATTTATAACAGCCTGAAAGCCCTGGGTGAAATCGAAGATTCATCTGCCAGCTCAAAAATACTGGCTCTGTTGAGTCACCCTAACCCTGAACTGGTAGCACTGGCAATCGAAACTTTGGGTCGCATTGCTGACCCCAGTAATCTTGCCCCCATCAGAAACCTCTACAAACCCGAAACCAACCCCAGGGTCAAAGCCTGCATCGTTACTGCCGTCAGTCGCCTGGCCCTGCCTGACGACGATATAGTCGGCTTTCTGACTCAGGCTTTGCGTGAAGAAGATGCCAGGGTCAGGGCTAACGCCATCGAAGCCATCGAAAAGCTTGACCTGCCAGATGTGGCCAGACTGCTTCTGCCGATGCTCAAAGACGAGGACAATCGGGTCAGAGCCAACGTTATCAAAGCCCTCTGGAACAAAGACGACCAGAGCAAGCTTCTCGATGTTCTCAAAGAGATGGCCGGCGACGAAAACCCCTGGATGAAATCCTCGGCAGTTTTCGTTCTCGACAATGTCAACATTCCGGGCCGTGTTGAGCTGCTGGCGGTCATGGCCAGAGACGAGCACCCGAAGATCAGACAGAATGCCCGCGAGGCTCTTTTCCGCATCGACAGTCTCGATTGCCTGCCCTACTGGCTTGAAATAATCAGCAATGACAAAGAATTCTCAGTCATCGCTGAAAAGGTTATGCGCCATGGAGACAGCGCCCTGAACACACTTCTGGCGTTTAACGGGCGCAGCAGCGAAAGCCGCCGCTATGCAGCAATGCTTCTTGATATGCTTGAACAACAGGTTTTGAAGACATCCGGCTGGATAAACTGGCTAAAAGCAAAACAGAAGCGTCTGTTCAAGAATTCCTGACCAGACAGGCCATATTTTTTTGGCCGCGGTGGCGTTTAAATCTGGCCAGTCTGGCTTTGCTGGCGGGCTCACAATCAATTGATTCAGAACATCTGATGTGATACCATGACAGCCTATTGATAATTAGTTAAAAATTTGAATACAGGCACAGGAATATGAAAGAACAACCTACAAAAATGAAGACAGTTGCACTATATGCCCTGCTGTTGATTCTTTTGCTGACAGCATTCACCAATGTGACCAGCACCCGAAAGGTCAACCGGCTGAATTACTCTGAATTTCTCAGCATTCTGCAGGGCGAAGACCCGGCACGCAAGATTCTGCGCATCAAAATCAACGACCGCGAAATCACCGGGCGTATTCAGAAGCAGGTTACCCTTGGCTCAAGCAGCGAAGCGCCGACTTCTGATTTTTTAACCGTCACCCCTGACGACTCAGGCCTCATGGAAATAATCAGAAAGAGTGGCGTAATTGTTGAAGCAGAGCCGCCGGCACAAATGTCATGGTGGTTGAACCTTTTGATCAACTGGTTCCCCTTCATTCTTCTGATAGGTGCCTGGCTTTATATTTTGCAGAAGATGCAGGGTGGTGGTGCCAAGGCTCTCAGTTTTGGTAAAAGCCGTGCCCGTATGGTTGACCCGACTGAAAAACGGGTTCTTTTTAAAGATGTTGCCGGTGTAAATGAAGCCAAAGAAGATCTTCTTGAAGTCGTTGAATTCTTGCGTGATCCGCGCAAATTCACTGACCTTGGGGCAAAAATCCCACGTGGCGTGCTTTTGTTCGGGCCTCCAGGCACAGGCAAAACTTTGCTGGCCCGTGCTGTTGCCGGCGAAGCAAACGTTCCCTTCTTCAACATCAGCGGCTCAGAATTTGTAGAAATGTTTGTCGGCGTTGGTGCCTCGCGCGTTCGTGACCTGTTCGAGCAGGCCCGCAAAAATGCCCCCTGCATTATTTTCATGGATGAAATCGATGCGGTTGGCAGACAGCGTGGGGCTGGTCTCGGTGGTGGCCATGACGAAAGAGAACAGACCTTGAATCAGCTGCTGGTCGAAATGGACGGCTTTGATAATACCAAGGGTATCATTCTGGTCGCCGCCACCAACCGGCCTGACGTTCTCGACCCCGCATTGCTGCGCCCGGGTCGTTTTGACCGCCGCATTGTCGTTGACCAGCCAGATATCAGGGGTCGCGAAGAAATTCTGCAGATTCACGTCAGAGACAAACCGGTTGCCGATGATGTCAATTTATCGGTTCTGGCGCGACGAACCCCCGGTTTTGTCGGGGCAGACCTTGCCAATCTCACCAATGAAGCCGCGATTCTTGCCGCCAGAATGGGCCGTAAGATTGTTATCATGGCCGATTTTGAAGCATCGATCGACAAGGTTATCGCCGGCTCTGAACGCAAAAGTCGCATCATCTCAGAAAAAGAAAAAGAAAATACCGCCTATCACGAAATAGGGCATGCTCTGGTCGCAGCTTTTCTGCCTGGCACCGACCCGGTTCATAAAATCACCATCATACCCAGGGGCATGGCTCTCGGGTTAACCATGCAGCTTCCGGTCGAAGATCGTCTTACGGTATCGCGCACCCATTTACAGAGCCAGGTATGCATATTACTGGGCGGCCGGGTTGCTGAAATGATAGTCTTCAATGAGCTGACTTCCGGGGCTAAGAATGACATCGAACGGGCAACAAAAATTGCCCGCAAAATGGTCTGTGAACTTGGCATGAGCGATGAAATAGGGCCTCTGCACCTTGGTGACGATAACCAGACCGTGTTCCTGGGTCGTGATTTCAATACCCGAAATGACCTTTCAGATGAAACGGCCCGCAAGATCGACTCAGAAATACGCAAAATTATCGAATCTGCTCTAAGCAAAGCCAGGGAAATCCTTACCAATAACAGAGAACTCCTGACCAAATGCTCAAAAGCTCTGCTTGAACGGGAAACCATCAATGCCGAAGAGTTTAAAGACCTCATAGAAGGGCGCGAACTGGCACCTCTGCCTGCAGTAAAACCTCTGCTCAACGTCATCGAAGAGATCGAAAAAGCTTCAGAACCGGCTGTTTCAAGCAAGCAGTCTGATAATAAAAAAGCCGAAGGCGAAAATTACATCAAGGATGCCTGAGTGAACAAACTCAGATTTCTATTTATTCTTGGCACCAGACCGGAAGTCATCAAAGTGGCTCCGGTCGTTTTTGCAGCCGGCGAAACCGGTAAAATAGAGTCTCAGATACTTCATACCGGGCAACACCTCGAGCTGGCCAGCGAAATGTTCAGACATTTCAGACTAAAACCAGAATTCGATCTCGGGGTCATGCGTCAGAATCAGTCACTTTTTCAGCTCACCTCACGCATTACAGAGGGCATAGGCGAAATAGTTTCGCGCAACCCATACGATATGATATTTGTGCAGGGCGACACAACCTCGGCCTTCCTGGGTGCCCTGTGCGGGTTTTATTGCAAAATCCCGGTAGGGCACATTGAAGCGGGTTTACGCACCCGTGATCGCTATAGTCCCTTCCCCGAAGAAATGAACCGCAGGTTGGTGAGCCCACTGGCAAGTCTGCACTTTGCGCCAACTCAAAGAGCCTGCGATATGCTGACAGGGGAGGGGATACCCCGCAATTGCATTGAAATTACCGGAAACACGGTAATCGATGCCCTGCACTGGAGCTTGAAACAAAACTACCCGGTAAGAGACGACATCAAAGACATTATCGCAGCACCCGGGCGCATGCTGCTGGTAACGACTCACCGCCGCGAAAACTTTGGTGAGCCACATAGAGAGGTTTTTTCAGCCCTGCTCGAGCTCGTCGAAGGCTTTGAAGATGTCAGAATACTGTTTCCGATTCATCCGAACCCGAATGTTCGCAACGAGGCCGCGGCGATGCTCAACAACCATCCACGCATCCATCTGACCTCGCCACTCGACTATCAAAGCTTTATAAACGCCATGCAGAAAAGCTTTCTGATACTATCAGACTCAGGCGGTGTCCAGGAAGAAGCTCCCAGCCTGAACAAACCGGTTCTGGTACTGCGCGAATCAACCGAGCGCCCGGAAGGGGTTGCAACCGGGGCCATCAAACTGGTCGGAACAAGCAAAACCCGCATTATCGAGGCCGCAACCGAGTTGCTCACCAGCCAGAAAAGCTATCAGATCATGTCAGAAGCATCGAACCCCTATGGCGACGGCTCAGCCGGAACGGCCATCATCAAGGCGGCCCAGCGATTTCTGGGGCAATAACCCCCCCGCTCCCACCTTACACAAAATATATTTAAGGCTTTCAGGCCATAAATACAAAAACTCCTGTAAATGCCGCACGAAACCCGGTGGCAGCCTGAACTTCGCCATGCAATCGCCACAAGTATGCCGAATGCGCAACCGGCATTCTGGCCGATCTTAGCCTGCAGTAATCAACACCGGGCAATCTGTCATATTAACCATTCAAAACGCTTTTCGCAGCATTATACGTCTGCGCATGCTTTTCATCACCCTTCAGACCTGGTTCGCCTGGAATTTATCCAGCAAAAGGCTGAGTAAATCAATCGTTCACCGGCGAGAATCAAACCTGACTGTGAATTTTAATCTTCGAACCAACATCAGGTGCCATGCGACACCCAACGCTATTTTATCATTTTTTAGATAATTAATTACGCCCAATTTCAAGAAAAGCCAGCGTCGCCATTTTTTCAAAACCTTTTCTTGATAATATTATCATCTTTAAATTTTTAAACCCAGCTTATGAATTATTTTATGATATTTTTATCATTTTTAGCAACAAACCTAGGTTATTTTATCAATTTCATGATTATTACATAAAACTATCGCCCGCTGCTGTTGTTCAGCGCACTTTTTTTCCTGCCCGGAAACAGCACCGGAAAACCCGCCTTCATCGATTACTGGCAATGGCGGGGAATCAGCTGGTGGCGAGTAATATCGGATGCCTGGCTGGAAATTGCGATCCGGGGCAGGCAAACAGGCAAAAGCCAGCAACGATGCCCTTAAAACAGGCATAAAAAGAGGCAATTGGGCCAACAAAATCGCATTTAAGTCACGCTTAAGACTTTTCTGCAGCAAAACCCAAGGCAAAAAAAAAGCCCGCGGTGGCTTAAACTGTCAAGATCGCGATATTATGCGGGCCTTGCACCCTCATTTCAGAATATTGATAAATAAGTGTGATAAAACAAAACCGCCCGCAAAGCTTTTTTTAAAAAGGCTCTGCGGGCGGTTTTGTTTTGTAAACTCTTAAAAATGAGTTATCAGGCTGGCATCAACAATCTCAGGGCTTTTTGCTCGGGTTCGGCCAGCTTTTTAAGGGCTAAATCCAGTCTTGGGCCGGCTTTTTTATCAATAAACTGTCTAATAAACTCGATTAATCGCTCCCGCTGAGTGGTGTTGCCAGCCGCGTGGTATTTGATCAGCATTCCGAGGTCTTCTGGCTCAGCAAGCTCCATCAAATAGTGACCGGCATCTCCAGAGAGTTCTGCTTTTGCAAGACAATAGGCGGCAAGCATGCTCTTCATGCCCTCTTCGTGAGGCATCAGCAGCGAAGCCAACCCCTGGGCGTTTATGGCTATCTGAAGACTGTCAGGCTGCACAGCCAGGTTTTGCAGCGCCGCCAGGTTTTTCTGGGCAAACAGCGCATATAGAGCATTCAGGCGAATCTCACGCGATTCACCCTGCCGTGAAGCCAGCTCTTCAAGAATATCGCCTGTCTGGCCAGCAGCAAAACCGCCCAGAGAAGTAGCTGCCATTAGACGAACCTCGCCGGCGCTGTCATTGAGCAATCTGGAAAGCTCCTCAGGGTTAAGGGCTTCAGAGGCCTTCTGCATCGCAGCCACCGCCGTCTGACGAACCCACTTATCGTTATGGGTAACGCCCTCGTTGATCATGGCGATGAAGGGCAGATTGAAGTCTGAGAGATCGATCACTTTCAGCATTAACTGAGCAAAATCCGTATCGAGACGTTGCAAAACAATAAAAGTCTCATTGAGCAGATTTTCGGGCATACGGCGCCATTCAAGTCGCAGAAGTCTGGTTGCAGCCTCTGAAGACGGGTTCACAAGGAGCCTGATGAGAGACTCGCCCCCAAGCTTCTTAAGGGCCAGCAGAGATGTTTCTATAAATTGATAGTTCTGAAAATTATCAACACCCGCGGCCGCCCTTATCATCAGTTTTATGATAATAGGAATTGAGGAATATTCTGCAGCCTTAACCACGACCTCTATCGCCTTGGTCTGCCTGCCAAAGTCGGCATCGGACTCAAGAACAGTCAGGGCATGAGCACCCACCCCACTTATAATAAGGTCATTTTCTTCGACCCTTTCAGAGATATCTGCCATTGCCGAAAGAATACCAGCGCGACAACTGTGATCAACGAGATCCAGAGCTTTTTTCAATCGCTTAAGAAGCTTTGCCCCATTTTCGGGGTGAAAGTAGAAAAAATCTTCAATCTTCTTCACAATGTGCTGCTGAATATTCAGTGGCATTTCAGGCAGTTTTTCGAGAAGGACAGCCACCGAAAAGCCACCGGCATCGATAATATCGCACACGGCATCATTCAGTTTTTGCCCGGGAACCTTCTGAAGATTCATTACCGCTTCTCGTAAGCGGGAGACGTCCCTTGAGATTTTTTTCAAATTATTTTTTTTCTTTTTCATTGTTTTACAGGCTTTGCAGAAGTCGCTTCAACCTCGACCGGTCGGCATCACTGATAGAAGCTATTTCAATCAGCTTTCTGGTCTCGGTCTTCAGGCGTTCTTTCTGTGAGAAATTAATACTGTTTTTAAGAATCAGAGCCGGCAATACAGCGTATATCGAGTCACACTCGATAGCACGCTGCCAGTAGTTCCAGAATTTTGCACTTTTATTGCGAATCAGAAAAGTCATTGCCGACATGGCCAAAGCCTCGGCGTTACGAGACTCGAGCCTCAACACCAGGTCAAATTCGCGCTGAGCGGCAGCAAAATCACCGGCAAAAAAGAATGCTTTACCGAACAACAGATGATCTTCAATAAAACGCGGGTGGTAATCCCCTATCTTATGCAGATGCTTCATAATCCCCTTACTGTCGCCGGCAAAGAGGGTCAGTTCAACCTTGGAAATGATTTCGACCAGACTTTCCATGCCATCAGAGAAGCCTTCCCAGATTTTCAGGGCGCGTTCAGGGTTGCCCTGAAGAATCGAGAGCCTTGCATACCATACCGCCAGCTCTTCATCGGCGGCATTTTTTTCGAACAACTGATGAAAAGTCTTCTCGGCTAACTCGAGTTCGTCAAGACGCAGAGCGGTATAAGCATAGAGAAACAATGCATGCATTTCGCCAGGATGCTCTTTTAAAATAATCTCAAGACGACCGGCAGCACGCAAAAATTCTTTTTCGAAAAGATCAAGCTCGGCCAGAGCCAGATCTAGCTCGGCAACATGCCCCAGGTCGCGCACCGAATCTTTGAGAATGGTGCGAGCTGCCTCGACATCGCCCTTCATAGCCAGCGACCTGGCAAGACTGACGCGATGTGAGGTCTCGCGCGGTCGGCCAAGATAAAGCTCAGAATAAATTTCCGCCGCCCGGTCGAACTGACGGGCCTGAAAAAGAAGATTGGCGAGCTCATCGGCGATAAGAATATCGGACGGCTCTCTGGATCTTAGAGCTTCGAGCTCTTTAACAGCCACATCGAGCCCGACCCTGCCATCGTAAAGAGCATCAAGAACGTCATAAACCTCAGTCTCAAACGGGCTCTGCCTTACGGCCATCATAGTGGCAGCCGCTTTTTTCTTTAAAACCGGAAGCCGGCGGGCCATTTCGTTGTATTTTTCCTGGAGAAGACGCGGGTCTTTAACCGTTTCCATGCCACGGCTTATCACATCTACGGCTTCCTGGATACGACCATCAGCAAGAAATAAATCGGCAAGATTAACCAGAAGCGGCTGATTGAAAGGTTCGATCATAATTGCCCGCTTAAGCGCCGTCATCGCTTTTTCACGGTTACCAAGGCGCAGCTGACATTCATAGATACCCCTCAGAGGCTCAACAGAATCGCAGGCCACCGAAGAGGCACGTCTGAAAACATCGAGAGCTTCATCGAAGCGCTCAAGCATTTTCAAATCACCGGCAAGTTCAAGCAGAGCAACCGAATCAGTGGCAATAACATCAATCAAACCCAGCATTATCTCTACTGAATCACGATATCTGCCCATCAAGCGCAGACATTTTGATATCAGTTTTTTGATATCATTATCACCGGGTAAAATATCTAATGCCTTCTGAAAAGTCGACAGAGCCGTTTCATATTCTTCGCGGTAGATGAACGCTTTGCCGAGATTATAGAGCACCAGACTGTTTTCCGGGTCTTTGTTCAGGGCCAGGGTCAGTATTTTAACAGCGCGTTCCGACATACCTTTTTGCAGACAGGCTGCACCAAGATTTACCAGAACATCTATATTGTCGGGCTCAAGCTTCAGAGCTTTTTCGTATTCTTCAATGGCATGATCAAAAAGACCGCGCTGCTGAAGATCCACACCCTTTTGAAACAGCTCCAGTGCAGCTTCCATCAGAATTCCTCCTGGCGGTTGGCGCGTTTGGCAGCATTGTTGTTCTGCTGCTCTTTGAATCTTTCGAGATTATCGATCATCGCCGAGTAATTTTCGACTTCCTGGGGCGCACATTCTTTGAACTTGGAATAAGCCTCAAAATATCGATAAAAAATACGTGAATTGGTGCTTCCCATCTTATTTTTGGCGATAAACGCCTCGGTAATCGGAATCATGAAACTGTCTTCCTTGCCCCATTCCCATTCGAGAAAGGGCGTATCAAAGTTGTTGAGATAATCGCAATATAGAAAGAAAACAGCATAGGGGTCATAGAGCAACCCCATTATTTCTTCGAGATCTTCTTTTACCGGGCGACGACTGCTGATCGCCTTAGGAAGGCCAGCGGTAGCAATCACCGTAACACCTTCAACAGCAGCAAGGCTTTTCAGCTCTGAGGCAAGCAGATTACACCTTTCATTAAAACTCATCTGCGACTGGTTACGCAATAGAATCTTGAACAACGGATCGATGACAACCGCTACATCCCCACCCCGCTCGAGACGAGTTCGCTTCACATGTTTTTTTATGTCATCTATGAACTGCCGACCACTGGATTCGTCGATGAGAATAAGGCGACTGCTCATATCGGCAACGGTTTTCAAACCCAGCTCACGCTTTTCTTCGAAATCCGGGCGAGCACTATAAGGGTTCTTCACATAGTCGATGGGCAGCTCGACCGCCTGAGAGATAATTTTTGCGGTAGTATCGAGACGGTTAAGATCGAGGCTGAAATACAGCACTGTCAGATCAGGGTTCAGGCATACCAGATCCCAGGCAAGCTGAGTTGCGAAGGTTGATTTTCCCATGCCCACCCCGCCGGTAATCAGATAAAATTCTTTCTGAAAGCCGTTCAGTTTCTCCATGAGGATCGGGAAGTTTGTCTGCAGGCCCAGGTAACTGCGTTTTCTGGCGCGATGGTCGTCAACGAGTTCCTGCATTTCGGCGATATGAGAATCAAGACTTCTTATGTAACCTGCGCTGCCTTTAAGAAACAAACTTCGAAGCGACTGAATGCAGTTGCCGAGAACTTCAAAAGCGTCTTTATCGCCGTGAATAATGCGCTCAGAAAACTGCACCATTATTTTATGAGCTTCAGCTCTGGTATTTCGGTCGCGAATTCTTTCGATTACCGGCTCGATGTCATCGAGCATTGTTACCCCGGGGCGGGAAAAGGGGGAAATAAAGAGATCTCTGACTCTTTCTTCGCCGCCAACAATCTCAAGCCGCGTCTTTTTTCCCTGATTCTGGTTGGTCAATCTGGCAATCAGATTTGGCAGGTTAAGAGTTTCCTGGTCTTCAAGAATTTCGAGCATGGTGCCAAGCAGGGCTCTATTTGGCTCTGCTCCCTGAAAGTCATTTATGGTGAAATGATTTTCTATAAGCTGACGGCCGATAACAACTGACTCAAAGGCCAGGTTAGACAAAATGCGCTCTTCATCGAGAGAAACCTCGCGCAGGTATTCGACCAGATTTGAACTGACATCAGCTTGTTTTACTGGATTTTTTTTTGGCACTTGAACCTCCGGATACAGACGACTATTCTAATGCACGGCCAGCGCCCTGTCAATTAAACCCTGGCTTGACTTCTGATTCACGATTTGCTACTGTTTTTATAGCATTATTTAAACTTCGGGGCAACCTTATGATCACCAGAGAAGCTGATTACGCCATCAGAACAATTGTTTATCTTTCACGGCACTACGGAAAAGCCCCGATTACCACGACAGAAATAAGTGAAAAGGCTGAGATTCCCTACCGTTTTCTTCGCAAAATTTCGCATCAACTTGTTGAGTCAGGCCTTGTTGGGGCAACACGCGGCAAACAGGGTGGGATTTTTTTAAAAATAGACCCAGACAAACTTACCCTGCTCGATGTTCTGAAAATATTCGACGAGCGCTCCTGTCAGATCAACATCTGCTGTGAATCAGACAGTGCCTGTTCAAGATCTGCAACATGCACCGTCTGTAAACGCCTGAAACTTTTGCAGGAAAAAGTTCACGCCGAATTTGCCAGCATAAAATTTTCGGAACTCTGAAACAGCTTTTTTGAGCTATCTGAAGCGAGTTAGCTCGCGTTTTTCATAAAGAAGAACACATATTAAACTCTGCCATGATGCCCGCCATCAATACCGGGCAATTCATTAAAGACTCAAGCTTCAGCATGCCGTCTCGGCTAAATAATCCCGTCTTCTATCTGCGCCCTGGCGAAGTTTTTTTATATGGGGATTTATTTTGAAAGATTTTTGCTGACCCAGGGCAGAGCATCACCCGGGTTAACCATAATGGTTTGCTGGTGAGTATAAGAAACCCTTCCGGGCATACCACCCGGGATTCTTTTAACATGAGAAACCTCTGTGGCATCGACGGCAACCTTGCTGCTTTCTCTGGCGAAACTGAACCATGATGCCAGAACCGCGCCGGCCCACAGGTCATTTTCGTTGATTTCCCCTTCTGGTTTTTTGAGAATAACGTGAGCGCCTGGCACATCATTGGCGTGAAACCACCAGTCACCCCGCCTGGCAACCTGAAAAGTCAGCAAATCATTCTGTTTTGCATTGCGACCGACATAGAACCGGCAGCCTTCGATCTCGAACGCGGGTTTAACCCCGCTGATGCGGCCTTTGCGCGCCGAATTCTGCTCTTTTTTGTTTTTTGGTGTGCTGCGATAATGATTCGCTTTTTTTTCTTCAAATGGCAGGTCTGATTCGGCGGTAGCATTTTCTGCCAGCCATATCTGCTCGCGCAACCAGTCTATTTCGCCCTTAAGGGCCTCGATGCGCTTTTCCACTTCAATTATGCCCCGTCGAGCCTTTTTATAGAGATTAAAAAAGCGGGTGGCATTTGCTGCGGGTGTTTTTGAGGTATCGAGCTCGATGGTTAGGTTTTCACCGGTCTGCCAGTCTTCGACTTCAACCGTTCTGCTGCCGGGCTTAACCCGATACAGACTGGCCACCAGAAGATTACCCAGTTTCTGGAAATGATCAGCACCTGAAAATTTCTGCAGCAATGCCTGTTGATCTTCAATCAAACTGTTTTTTTGTTTCAGGTCACTGTGCAATGCCGATAAAACACGTTTTTTTGCTTCATTGAATCTATGGGGCCCGGCCTGAAAATCTTCGAGCCAGTTCATGGCCTCATTAACAGAGGCAAACTCAAAATCTGGTTTTTCAGAAAGGTAGCTGAGCCGAAAACACGAAAGCGTTTTGAATCTGCCATTTTTCAGATAAACACTGATTAGCTGATTAGAACAGCTCTCTGTGTATAGTTCAGCAAACTTTACCGGTCGGTCTTCAAGCCCAACGGCTCTAAAAGCGAGCTCAGAAGCGAACTGAGGCGACAACCCGCCGATCTGGTTTTTCCATTCTTCGGGCGGTGCGGCCAGAATACGACTGGCCGAACAGCCGTCAATCGTGCCCGGATTCAACAACGGCTGCGATTCAGGAAGTCGATAAACACCACCGATAAGGTTGTTGGAAGTTCGGGCAAAGCGGTCAAGTATTTTCATATCTGCATCGCAGATAAAAACATCAGCGACCCGGCCGGTGAATTCGCCAAAAAGATAGAAATCGCTGCGATTGCCAAAGAAGCTGTCGACAACGACAAAATGAAGTCTGACAACGCGGTCATACTGGCCATCGGCCTCATTTCCTGCAAGAGTGATTCCGGCCAGACGACCATTGGTAAGCAGTCGATTCATGGTGCGAACCAGCGATGAGGAACGCTCAGATTCAGGGCAATCTACGGTCAGGCGCAACCCCTGCCCCGGGTTATCAAGACTGATCACAAGATCATTCCAGCCATCACGGCGCTTCAGGCGCAGAGAAAAACTCCGGCCCGGCACATCGGTTGCCCGAGCCAGCACCGGCTTGTCTTCCAGAGCTTTGGCAAGCTCGGCGACATGTCTACGAAGGGTAAAATAGTCCATTCAGCTCAGCGCAAAACCGCTGGAGTGATGATTCTACCGTTGAACTGCAGCAGGTTTCTGGGGGTTTTGAGATCAACAGCGCGCCAGGCAAGACCTGTGTTGCTTTCTTCATCCATGAAACCATAAACCCAAAGGTCATCGACAAGCATCAACGGCCCGAAAAAATCAGGGTCATCGAGACCAATGCTACCCTTTTCCCCGCCAGAGATGGCGATCTTCATCGGTTCACGGTCAGTACCGCCGCGAATAGCAGTAAAAACGAGAAGGCGGCGGTCATCAACCCCGGAAAAAACTGTTGGCATTGCTGCTCTAAAACCCATGGGGCTGCCGTCGGCATTAAAATAGCTTTCGCCGCCAGCAACGCGCACCTGTTCCTGTTTTTTGAGGTCGTACATATAGATCGTTGATTTTGTCAGGCGACCCGCTTCGGGGTCTGAATATTCTGCAATCAGGTAGGCGATAAGGTTTTCAGATACCCAGACCGGGCGGTCGACCACAACAGTCGTTTCTGAATTTTCGCTGGTTTTGAGCTTTTTGCTGTCGATCAGAACTTGCTGTTGCCTGGTTTTCGGGTCAAGCAATACAATCTGGGTATCGAGCATCACGCTCTGGGGGTCTGGCGCATATCTTACCGCGATTTTGCTGCCGTCTTGTGCGTAGGCCGGGTAGGCATAAGCACCCATACCGGCACTTATATCTTCAACTTCCGAAGCATTGCCCACAAGGTTCAATCGATAGAGAGAATCTGCTCCGCCACGGTTTGACACAAAAGCAATACTCGCACCATCAGATGATACAGCAGGCATAGTTTCGTCTGCGGCAGTTTCTGTCAGCTGTTTAATCTCAGAGGTTTTCAGGTCAGCTTTAAAAAGATCGAACTGACCATCCCGGTTTCCGGCAAAAACTACTTCAGCGGCTTCAACAGAGAGAATC
>JAQUZA010000127.1 GCA_028691595.1 Candidatus Rifleibacteriota bacterium | reverse complement strand
GATAGTTGGTCTGGCAGCCCGCCGTGAAGACCTGAGGGCCATAAAAACCCTGGCTCCTGCTGCATCTGTGCTTCAGCCGTCATCATTCAGCGAATTTGCTGAAGCCTGCAATAATTTGTCTTATGGCCTGGCAATGCGATATCACGCCGGCCTGGCGATGCTTCGCGCCGGTTTGCCTTTAAAACTGGCAGCTTACGACAGCAAAGTCATTTCTCTTGCTGCCGATGCCGGGGTTTTAACGCTTCAGCAGAACCGGGTGGCCGATTTCAGAACAGCCAGAGAAGGCTTTTGCCGTGAAAATGAGGCGAGACTGCAGAAAATGCGTCAATCTTTTGCTGCGATGCTGCAACATCCCGACTGACATGAAGAATAGTCTGGCAAAAATATATGGTCTGGTCTCGAGCCTCGAACGCCAATTTTTTGCGTTTTTCAGCTTTTTAAAATATCGGCCGGCAGCAAGGGTGGTCTCTGTGGGCAATCTGAGTATGGGCGGCACAGGCAAAACCCCCGTTCTGTTCGAACTTCTCTCTGAACTTCGTCAGCACTCTGTTTGTGTGTTATCACGCGGCTACCGGAGCCCATGGGAACGCAGCTTTTTTCATCTTCAGGGACGCGGGCCTCACCCGCCAATGCTGACCGATGAAGCCATTTTACTTAACGCAAAGTTTCCTGAAGTTCCAGTATTTCTGGGCAAGAATCGCCACCACTCGGCTATCATTGCTGAGAAGCGCTGTAAACCCGAAATTATTCTGCTCGACGATGGTTTTCAATATCGCCGACTCGCCAAAGATGTCGATCTTGTTCTTTTTGATGCCATGGCTTCAAGCAATGAGGCTCAGTTGATTCCGGCTGGCCGCCTGCGTGAACCAGTCGAGCGCCTGCAGCAGGCGCACGCGATTCTTCTCACCCGCTGCGAAACAGCCTCAGAAGATCAACAGTCTTTCTGGTTGAACTGGCTGGCCGGGCATGCTGCTGGCGTGCCGGTTATAAAAGTTCGCACCATTTGCGAAGGTCTTTTTGACTGGCGTGGCCACAAAGTTGAGATTACCCCGACAAAAGGCCCTCTGAAGAAATATTTCGCTTTTTCTGCCATTGGTCGCCCCGAATCATTCTATGGCCAGCTGTCTGAAATGGGTTGTCAGCTTGCCGAAAGGGCTGAGTTCAGAGATCACCACAGATTTTCTCTCTCTGAACTGCATAAGCTCGGGGAAACAGCAGCAGCAAAAGGCCTTCAGCTGGTCTGCACCGAAAAGGATTTCTGCAAAGTAGACCCTTTGCTGGCCGAACGCTACCAGATTCAGACATTGCGAATCAGAACTTTGCCTGCTTCAGGGCAAACCTTCAGTGAAGAACTTGCAATTCATGGCATAAGCCTGAGTCTGCCCCTTAACCCCTGAACGAAGGTTCTGTACAACTCGACCGGGCGTTTCTACTCTGGCGGTCTCTGCTGGACATATTACGGGTAAATCATTATAATTATGGCAATCTCGATGTGGAGTACATTATGAAAAACGTTTTCAGGTCAGTTTTTGTTGTTGGTCTGATGCTCTGTTTGCTTTGTGGAGCTGTGTTTGCCAGCACGCCTTATCGGCCTGTTCCAGACAATCGCAGTCTGTCGGAAATTTTCACCAGTATCAAGGTTGATGGGCGTTTTGAACAGACGAGAGTGCGTCTTATCACCGCCAATGATGAAGCCTGGTATTCACGCTGGAAAATGATCGAAGATGCACGCGATACGATCGACTGCACTTATTACATCGTTGACAAAGACATTTTTGGCCAGGCGTTCATCGGTCTGCTGCTCAAGAAGGCCCGCCTCGGTCTCAAGATTCGCCTCATGATCGATGGCCGCGTTTATCGCATGCCTTACATGAGCAAAATGCCCGATAAAATCGAAGAACTCGCCGCTTTCCCGAATGTCGAAATCAAACTCTACAACTCGGTCAGCAAATCTCTTCTCTCTGCTTTTACTGATCTGAAAAAGGTTGTTGCTTCAAATCACGATAAGATTATTATCTGCGACGGGCTGACAACAATTATTGGCGGCCGCAATATCGGCGCTGACTATTTTGCTGCCAACGGCGAGAACGATATTGTTTATAATGATGCCGACGTGGTAATGCAGGGCGAACACGTTGCCCGTCAGCTTAAAAAGGCATTTGACGAAGAATGGAACTACCTGAAGAATTCGGTAGTGAAGGCTGACAGCATTAATTTTAAAGATCAGCTTGCCAAAGTTGATCTTGCTTACCGGGTGATGAGTCGCTATATGCAGGGCCGCGGTCTGTTCAACCCTGAAAAACTCGATCTTTCAAAGGGTCTGAAAGAAGCCCTTGTCGAAATGAACAAAGAAATAAGCGGCTTCAAAAATATTACCTCGTTTGCCGCGTTTGATCTTTTCAGAGGTGAACGTCAGAAGCCGGTTAAAATTCTCGATAAGCATTCTTACTGCGGGCCACTCAATGGCATCACCCCATCGCTTCTCAAGATGATCGATGCCTGCAGAAGCGAAGTTATTATTCAGAACCCTTATCTGGTAATCACTCCAGAGGTTGAAGCAGCTCTTAAACGTGCTTCTGCCCGTGGTGCAAAAATTGTATTTCATACCAACAGCGCTGACTCAACCGACTCACTTTTCCCACAGGCATTCTTGATGAACGACTGGGAAAGGTTGCTTGTCGATATGCCAACCTCGCGCCTTTTTGTGGCTCCGAGCCAGAATGAGCGTCTGCATGCTAAAATTTTCGTATTCGACGGTCTGATTACGGTTGTTGGTTCATACAACATGGACCCCCTGAGCGAACAGGTTAACTCAGAAGTAGTAGCCGCAATTCACGACAAACCATTTGCGCAGATGACCCGAAACCGCATTTTTAACCTGATGAAGAAAAACATCATCGAATACCGCCTTGAACTCGACAGCGAAGGGCGCATCATTAAAAGATTTGGCCCTGAAGATCATGTTAAGAGCGAAACGGTTAAAAAGATGAATCGCCTGCGCAAACTGCAGTGGCTTAGACCTCTGATCTGACCTGGTCTCGAATCTCTTTGAACTGAACGAAAAAAGCCGCCCGGCCTTCACAAATACTCGTGAAACCGGGCGGCTTTTGTTTTTGTTTAACCAGGGCTTTTTTGTATTCAGTCGCCTTCAGGTTTTTCGGCAGTGGCTCCAGCCGAGGCTGGCAGCGCAACCGATGGGCTCAGGGCAAAATCGCCATGACCTGAGCGCTGCAGTTTCCATTCTCTGATCAGAGCTATGCGCTTAAGGTCTTCCTGTCTAACGGTGATCAGACCTTTCCAGGCCAGTTCGCCAATTTCATTGTTGAGAATTATCTGCTCATCAACGTAACCTTCGAGAAGTGGCGACAGATTTTTGCCCAGCTGCCCGCGAACTGTCGGGTTGAGCTTGAACCCAAAGGGGTTTACGAACAGAAAGAGATGAACGATTGCAGTCAGGGCAATGATGCCGAGCAGATGGTAATTGAGCGGCAGCGGCTCAATCTCTGAGAAGCATTTGAGAAGTATAGTCAGCCCCATAAGAACAAATATCGGCAATGATGCCGGGCTGATCAGGGCCATGAAACCGGTGATGGCAAAGAAAAAAAGATTCGGCATGTCTTCGTGTGCCAGTCGCCCAAGCATTGCCAGAGCGATCAGCAGAAAAATGCCGGCAAGCAGATACATGATCTTCATGTCGGCTTCCGGCATGAAGTTCCAGGCCAGCACTGAGCTCGGGTCAACGGCACTGGCTGCCCCTTCCGGAAATATCAGCAGCCCGGTCAGGGCACACAACGCTAGAGTAGGACTGTAATTGTCATTGAAGAAGGCATGACAGGCAACCAGTATTACCAGAAGCCAGCTGTTCAGCCCAAGGCCACTCGCTGCCGCTGTAATCGGAATCAGAAGCACGCCAAAATGCCCCTTGAGTCGGTTGTAATCGAGAATGGTGATCGTGGCGGCCACAAAAATCAGGGTGAGCAGCAGGCGCAGGCTCAGAAATGCCTGCATCGACAGGGCAAAAATTGCCAGAAACAGTATTCCCGGCAAAATTTCGCGGCTTTTAAAGACCCAGGTGCATAAAATGCAGCACAAAAGAAAGTAGGCGATGTGAAAGACAGCTTTAAGCCCCAGTAACGATGCACTTGAGTCGGCGATAGTCAGTGCAATCGACTCGGGAAAAAAGACCCAGCCAAGTGAAAGGTCAAAATCACGTGCCAGGGTGAGATCCCAGAAGGTTTGCGCCGGAAAAGGTGCTGAACGGGTGAAGAAGAACAACACCGCTACTGTCGCCACCAGGGCTGCAATGCGGTTCCATTCTATCTGACCGGAAGCCGGGCTACCGTTCAGTGTTTCCGTATGGTTTTCCATAAGCTGTTATGCTGCTTCAGTCTTCGAGACCAAGAATCTTTTCGGGCTTTACCGGCAGTTTGCGTATTCTGACACCCGTAGCATTGTATATTGCGTTCGAAATCGCCGGAGCAATGCCCATCAGAGGCACTTCGCCGAAGCCTTTGGCCCCGTAAGGGCCACGGTCATAGGGGTGCTCGACGATTATCGGGTCGATCTCGGGTGTGTCTTCAGTGGTTGGCAGAATATAGGTGGCGAAAGCATTGTTGAGCATGCGGCCGTTGCCGTCGTGGCGAATTTCTTCCATGGTGGCGTAGCCAAGGCCTTGCAGAGTGCCACCTTCTATCTGGCCTTCGACCTGCTGCGGGTTTATCGCTTTGCCCATATCGTGGGCAGAGGTAATGCGCACAACCTTGTATTCGCCGGTTTCCATGTCGACTTCGACCTCGGCAATGTTGGTGCTGTAGCTGTAAACGAAGTAAGCGTTACCCTGACCCGTTTCGTTATCGTATGAAGAATCGGGTGCCACAAACCAGCCGAAGGCACTTGGCATCAGACGACAGACATAAAGCTGTTCTGCGAGTTCTTTGAAGCCGATCTGCTTTTTGTCAGGCTGATTCTTTAAAAAGGCTTTGCCGTCAATCAGATCAACATCTGCTATGGAAGCGGCATCAAGCATTTTTGCGGCCACCTGCAGCAGGCGCGGGCGAAGCTCGGCAGCGGCCAGCATCAGCGAATTCCCTGACATGAAGGTGGTGCGACTGGCAACGGTCGGGCCAGAATCTGGTACCATGCTGGTATCGGTTTCGACGACGTTGACCAGTTCAAACGGTGCGCCGAGCGCGTCGGCTGCAATCTGTGCCAGAACGGTTCGCGCACCCTGACCCATTTCGACATTGCCGATGGCACAATGCACCGAGCCGTCTTTCATAATTGTCATGCTGGTGCCGACGCGGTCGAGATGCTTGCCACCGGCACCCAGGCCGACTCCGTAATACACAGATGAGATGCCGATGCCGCGTCTGATATTGCCCTGACGCTCAGCAGGTTTTTGCCATTTGCTGGCCCACTGCGAGCGCTCGCCGGCCTTTTCTATTGTTTCCATGAGGCCACATGACTGGTCGAGCAACTGACCGGTGGCAGTTTTTGAACCAAGCTTGTAACCGTTGGTGCGCCTGATTTCGAGCGGGTCAATGTTGAGCGCAACGGCGATTTCATCGATCAGAGATTCGCCGGCAAAAATAACCTGAGGTGAACCAAAACCACGATAAGCTCCGCAGGGAACCTTGTTGGTGGCTACGCCATAAGAGTTTACATGAATATTTTCGCACTCGTAGGGCCCGAGGGCATGTACAGTGCCGCGCCAGAGAACGATCGGCGTAAGGGTGGCGTAAGCCCCGCCATCAACGTAATAGTCGATAATGGCGGCTACGATTTTGCCCTTTTCATCAGTGCCCACCTTCATTTTGATCAGGCCTGGATGACGTTTTGAACTGGCAATGATGTCTTCTTCGCGCTTGTAAATAAGCTTGGCCGGGCGGTTGAAAATTTTGGCCACCGCGGTGGCCTGCCCGGCGATTACTGACGGAAAATCTTCTTTGCCGCCAAACCCGCCACCCGTAGTCGTTTGAATTACGCGGGCCTTGTTCTTGCTGATGCCGGCCGCAGCTACAACTGCATCATGAACGTAATACGGGCATTGCATGCTGCCATAAACCGTCATCGAGTCTTCAAGACCCGGAACAGCGATTACACCGTTCGTTTCGAGGTAAGCGTGCTCCTGATATGGAGTTTCGTATTCCTGCTCAAAAACGTGAGCGGCAGTTTTCATAGCCTCTTCAGCGTTGCCTTTGGCTACTCTGAAATGACTGAAGGTGTTATTTTCTTTGTAAATTCTTGGGGCATCAGCGGCCAGACTTTCGCGAATGCTGAGAACCGGCTTGAGAGGCTCTACCTCGATTTTTACCAGAGCGGCGGCGGCCTGAGCCTGTTCGAGAGTCTCGGCGGCAACAAGGGCGACAGGTTCACCATGAAACCTTACAAAACCTTCGGCCAGAAAAGGTTCATCGTTAAAAACGAGTGGAACCGCGTTGACACCAGGTATTTGACTGGCGGTGATGACTCCGGCTACACCGGGCATTTTTTCGGCTTCGGTTTTGTCGATATTGATCAATCGCCCGTAAGCATGCTGAGATCTGACGGTAACGACGTGAAGAATATCGGAGAAATTGTAATCGTCTATGTATTTTGCAACGCCCTTGAGCTTGTCGAGAGCGTCCTTTCGAGGCAATGATGCGCCAACTGCCGGCATGGCAAACCTCCTTGAGGGTATCGTCTTTTAAGGCAGTCTAACACATGCCGCCGTCAGTTTCCATAATTTGCTGTGTCGATTCACCTTGGCATTTTCAGGGTGGCAGGCAGAAAAAAGTGCAACCCTTAAAAATACTGCCCTGCTCAGGGCACAGTCAGTTGGTTGATCAACGAGCTGGCGTTAATCAGGCGATAATCAACAATGCCGGGCAGAATCAGACGAGCTTTAAGTAGACAAAAAATGACACCAGAGCTAAGGCAGGGCTGGTATTTATCAGAGCCCCATAGCGAATTTGATCACTACCAGCAGAACAATGGCTATAACGAAGAACAGCAGTTTCTGTTTCAGTTCTCCTGCCGGGTCTGCTGCGGGTGGCTGGCCGTTTTCATTGTTATTTTCTTCGTTTTCGTTGTATTCCATTAGAGTTTCCTTCGTAAAGTGGGTTCAGTGATATATCGGCAGCTCAAAGAAATTTTATCAGCTACACTGGCTCACTTTCAAAGACTAACACAATGGCCACCGCTTGAGCAAGAATTATGCCCGCACAAAAATGCAGCAGATGACTGTTTTTTTGCCGCAAATTGTGGCATATATAAGGTTGATTTGTTACAGGCTCCGTAATAGTCTGAGATGAAACAAAATTGCGGCTGTTAAACAGCCCGGTCACTACATAAATCTCTCTTAAAGGTCAGGCAAACTTCAATGTATCTTAAGTCACTTGAGCTGATGGGCTTCAAGTCTTTCGGCCGCAAGACCGTATTTGATTTTACCGGGGGCATTACCGCAATTATCGGCCCCAATGGCTCAGGAAAAAGCAACGTGTGTGACGCGATCCGCTGGGTGCTCGGCGAACAGAGTGCCAAAGCTCTGCGTGGCACGAAAATGTCAGAAGTAATTTTTGCCGGCTCTTCAGAGTTTAAAGCTTCGGCGTTTGCCCAGGTTAAGCTGGTTCTCGACAACGAAGACCGCGCCATGCCCATGGATTACTCAGAAGTCAGTATCGGTCGCCAGCTTTTCCGCTCGGGTGAAAGCAACTATTTTGTCAATAATACCCGCACCCTGCTTTCGAGTATCAAAGAGATGCTCATGGATACAGGTATCGGCAAAGACGGCTATTCGGTGATCGGCCAGGGCGACATCGACGACATCATCTTTCAGCGCACCCAGTCGCGCCGGGCTCTCATCGAAGAGGCCGCCGGTATTACCAAGTTCAAACACCGCAAAATGAACACCATGACCAAGCTGGGGCATACGCGAACCAATATTACCCGCCTCAGAGACATAACCTCTGAAATCGAAGGGCAGCTCGGCCCCCTCGCCGAACAGGCCGAAAAAACCCGCAAATACCAGGCGCTGGCCTCCGAAATACGCCAGCTTGAAATTGACCTGGTGCTTTTCGACCTTAACCAGCT
>JAQUZA010000126.1 GCA_028691595.1 Candidatus Rifleibacteriota bacterium | reverse complement strand
GATAATTTTTCATGAAGGTCACAGCGCAAGTCTGGTAAAAGACTACTTAGAGACATTCCCAGTAAGCTTCCAATTATTGGTTCGATGCTTTTTTTTGAATCTTCGCTTTCCAACCATTTTGAAAAGCTAGATTTGCTGGATTCAAAAATGCGCAGAATTCTTTCCCGAAAGAGCTTTGCATTTTCGGGTCCAATTAAGTCATTGAAAGAAGGCAAATCGTCATTTAATCTCCGATTGAGTTCATCAGAAATTATTGTAGCCGTATCCCGATGCAAAACTTCATCTGCCAATCGAATGGAAACACTGTCGGGTGTTAAAATATCATTTGCAACTTTTTCCCCTATTTTAGCCGCTATTTCTGCTTGTCTCGAAGGAATAATACCCTGAATTTTGCCACCCAAATAAGGTTTTTGCGGCCTGAAAAGAAGCCACAACGCGATCGCGTTTGTAATATACCCGACAAAAGCGCACACAAAAGTATTAAGAAAAATTTGAGTCCATTGCATAGATTCCTCGCTTTAATTATTACTCAAGGCATGTAGAATTTGTATTTAAGCTGATTCGTTCAGTTCCTCAAAATTTTTCACTTTCAGCAATTTCAATCGACCGGCAATGCTTAGGAAAGTTCTAACCCCAAAACTGCCAAAATTCTCATCCCGACTGTTTTCTTCAATTTTTTGATGAAAGATTGATCTGTCCAAAATCTCTCTCTTGACCAATCAAAACTAGAACATCAATTCTGTTTATTCTGAAACCACACGTTTTGCAAGTGCTTGATGTCGAATATATTGTATTTTCTTATTGCAAGCAAGCGCGAACTCAATCTTATAAGACCCTGACCAATAGCCAACGTGGTTGGCTATTGGTCAGGTCATAGACTCGTAAGCTAGCTTCATTGACGGTGGGCGGAGTATTCGGTGTCGTTTTTGGGGTCGTAGGCTGACAGGCGGCCGTTAAAGAAGGCGCCGGTGTCGACGTAAACGATGTGTTCGTTTTTTTGGATGGTCTGGTTGGGTGTGTGGCCTACGATCAGGCGTTTATCGAAATAGCCGAAGTTGTTTTCGGTTCGGTCCCAGAGTAAAACTCTTTCGGGCTGCTTTTCGAGAGGGATGTGCGGGAAAGCGCCCGCATGAACGAATACCCACTGGTCTTCCAGGTAGAGCGGCAGAGACTGGCAGAACCGCACCAGACTGCTTCTGAAGGCCAGATCAGAAACCGAGCAGAGCTGACTGCCGTTGTATTTCCACAGCCACTGGGAGTCTTCGGAATCGGCATTGCTGATAGCATTGATAGCCATCTGCTCGTGGTTACCCCTCAGCAGAGCTATTTTCCCGGGGTTGGTGTTATGCAGGTCGATAAGGTAATTGAGCACGGCAACCTCGTCTTCTACCGATCTGCCGCGATCGATGTAATCGCCCAGAAAAACCAGAACATCTGAATACGGGTCGAATTTGATCTGGTTTTCGATCAGGTCGCGAAGCAGGCCGAACTGACCATGAACATCGCCGATGGCAATAACGCGATTTGCCATGGCCAAGTCGGGTCTGACTGATTCATTCAGTTCTTTCAGCATTGCCTGATTCATATTTTTCTCCTTTTATATTACCTCGAAAGAAAACCATTGGGAAGAACTGTTGCCAGGGCGGGTTGCCCCGCCCGGCACCCACATAAGCAGGGTTTTATCAACAATCAGCTTCATTTTTCTTTCGATGTCTTTCTCAAGCTCCTTGATGGCTTCGGCGAGTCGTTCATCGGCCTTTAGCCAGCGTGAAACCGGCATTTTGACAGTTACAACGGTTCCCGTATTCGTTTTCTCCATATAACCCTCCTGTAAGGTTGTTTTGAAGCACTGCGGCATCTTTTGATGAAGAGATTCCGACAGCAAAATATGGCGGCAAACTTTTAACCGCCTTAGTATCTGGTTGGAGAAGATTTACATTCTGGTTTCAGTCTCTGCCGGTTGATTCCGTACCGGTCGTGGGGGGAATGCAGCCCCACCGCATCACCTTGACCAGATTGAGTTGTCAAAGATCTGTTTGCGCGACGGATCGCGTCTTAGTTCTTCTGTCTTTTCTTTTCCAGTTGCTGTTCAGAACGGTCTTCGTCGCTGAACTGAACATCGCTGGTCAGGCCAGACCGGAAACTGCAGATGCTTTTCGAGATCGAGTTCCACACAGAACCGACTCCGGCAGCATTCTTGTCGAACAGCAGCGATGATGAGGCGGCAAACCCGCTGGTCATGGCATCTTCCATGGCAGATAGATCAGCGCTGAGGAAAACGAACTTCCAGCCCGCCTTTTCCTGCTTTTCGTTGATCATTGCCGTTACCTGTTTTTTGGTAAATTCACGACTCGAGTTTTCCTGGCCGTCGGTTATGACCACGAGAACCACCTTTTCGGGCAGATTGCCTGCCGGCATGCTGTCGAGGGTCTGCTGCATGTGATTGATTCCACGGCCCATTGCATCGAACAGGGGCGTTGCAGCTCTCGGCACATACGTTTTTTCGTTCAGCTCAGGAACCTCGCGGATCGGTCTGCAATCGTGAATGATTTCGTAAGGGTTCTGGGCATCGAACTGCACCAGAGTCATGGTGACATCGCCTGGTTCATGCTGCTGCTGTTTCAGGAATGAATTGAAGCCGCCGATGGTGTCGCTGCGAATAGCTTCCATTGAGCCGGTGCGGTCGAGAATAATTGTGATGTGGGTTTTCGCTTCTTTCATAAAGATCTCCTTTTAACTTTCTAATATCTCTAAGGGTATAATTCGCTGGCCGTTCATTTTTTTTGTCACGACATTTTTCACGCCCTCGCTATCTTTATTATCCATTTTTCATGACAAATGTCAAGTCAAGGCAAAAAGTTTTCTTTGTTTGACCTGATGAATCTTTTCGAGTATTGTTGAATTAGAGCTTATGACAAATGTCACATAATGGCAGGTGAAGAAGATGCAAAGTCACGAAGAAATCAAAAATGCCCGGGAAGAACTAGGTTTGAGTCAGGAATCCTTCGCCCGGATTTTCGACGTGTCAGCGCGCACTGTGATCCGCTGGGAAAACGGCAGTTCTGAACCGCAGGCCGGCCCAAAGAAGCGCGTCAGACAACTTCTGGAACTGCTCAGGGAACCTGAATCTGCTGCGATTCTTAAAGAGGCCGCAGGAAAATCAGACGGGCCCGAACTTCTGAGAAACATTCTAAATCAGAGCCCTTCTTCAGGAACTCCATGGTTTTCAGGCTCTTCAGGCATAACCCCATTGGTCAGCCATGGAATCAGCCCGATCGCAGGCACCAGTTTGCTCGCGGGTCTTGGAAAGGTAGTTGGCGGGGCAATAAGCGCATGGGGGATCTACAAGGAACTCCATAAACGCTTCGGAAGTAATGCAACAGATTCAGGAAATGCAGCCATGCCAGGTTTTAAATGCCCGATCTGCGACTGCACTGATAATTCACGACTGCTGCACTGCACCGGCATCCTTGCCGATGGAAAAGCATGCACCTTCGTCGTCTGCCGGAAATGCCTCTATTCAAGCAAAGAAGCCCACGAAAAACTTTCGCCAACATGTAATTGCATTGAGGTTCCTGCCTTCGAACCAGTTGAAGATTGAGAAGCATGCAGGCATAGAAAACCTCAAAACAGGCACAGAAAAATTCCCCGAATGGCTCACAAGAAATTGATGTTACAGAGTTTTAATTACGAATACTTTGGGAAAAAGAACTTCAGCAGAACTGAAAAGAGAATGAAAACCACAATAAAGACAAAAATTACGATCACAATGGCGTAGAATCTCAGTTCATTTCTAAAAGACTTCGCAAACTCACTTTTGCTCGGCAATCCTTTCACCTTAACAATTCCTTTATCGGGCAGGAAAAAGGTTGCCTCGCGATTCTTCAGCTCAGGGCTGTCATTATAGGTTCCATGATATCTACAGACGACAAAACCATCTTCTGCAAGGTCGCCAATGGTGCCATAGACACAGTCGGGCCCATGTTGCAAACTGATATCAATCGAGGGTTCATTTTTCAAGAAAGCAATGTTCTCAGGGGTTTCGGTAAAAACGTGCATCGGCGCATTTTTTTGGTCAGCAGGCGAAATCTGCGCATTATAATTGCCGATTCGTGATGTAAGTTTGCTGCAGGTTTCATAGCATTCACCACCAGGAACACTGCGTGCCGGGGAAAAGTTAGGCAAACCTGTTAATAATGCGATGGCCGCGCTAAGAATTAACTTAACTGCTAGGGCGATTTTTTTAAATTTTGTTTCAGACATTGTAAATCCTCAGGGAACCAGTCGTCTGGCTGGGCTCTGCTCAAGGGTGCTGATGCGGAAATAGCCGATTTTCTGACCTTGCATTTGTGGCTCTCCCTTTGAGATGTGTCAGGAATGACTCGTAGTTGTTTTTACAAACGAGTGTCTCATTTTTGCAATAGAACAGGCATTCATGCCACTTTCTGCATATACTCTGCTTCATATTCAGGAAACATAATTATAGCTGGATGAATACCAAAAGCCTGCGCCAAACTTTCAGCTCTTTTTTTTCCTATTTCAATTTTATCGTTTTCAAGCATACTTATGTTTTTAGCATTAATACCAGATCTTTTGGCTAATTCTTCTTGCGTCCAGCATTTAAGTTCACGTAACATTTTGATTGTTTCACCGGTTGAAACATGTATTTTAGGACTTGCCGGCAAAAAGTCACTTTTTTTCATAACGCCCCCTAATATTTGTGTGGATTGATTTCAAGGACATATACAATCACTGTTTCATTCTCAACTTCATAAATTACCCGGTATTGAAGATTGAGCCTTGACGATCGTTGTCCATCACGAATCCCGGATAACTTTTCATCGTTAAAACCCGGGAAATCCTGCAAAATAGCTGGCCCATGCCGAAAAACAAGATCTTTCCAGAGCTCATACTTTTTTAGAACTTGAGCTGGAAGCTTTTTGCATGTCTTGGATAAATTCTTATGTTCAACAATTTTCCACATTATTAATAATAATAACTTATTGAATTCAATAAGTCAAAGCGTAGTTTTTGAGGCAAATTGGCAGACGGATTTCAATCTGATAGAATGAAAAAGATGAATGAGGAGAACTAAGCATGCATGGTCTTAAAGATGTTATTCGAGATGCAGAATCTCTTCCGGCATTATCAACAAGGTCTGGAGCTTCTGCAATACCATAAAAACGGAGAACTCTCGTCAGCGGTGGGAGTTTTGTCGCCGGATGCAAAGGGAGTTTTTATAACCAACACCAACTTAATAATAGATGCATCCGAATATGAGCCTGGAGAAGCGCTGGGATGAAACCTTGACTTAGTGACGTTCTTTACGTATCATTATTGTAGATACATAAAGGGAGTTAATTATGAAAGGCAAAGTTCAAATGTGGGGTAATAGCCTGGCTATTCGAATCCCCAAACCATTTGCAAACGAGATCCACCTGACTAACAATTCTGAAGTGGAAATTTCCCTGAAAAACGGAGTTTTGGTTGTTGAGCCGACCTCTGAAGAAGTTGATTTTGATAAACTCCTGGAAAAAGTAAATAAAGACAACATACATAAATTGGTTGATTTCGGGCCACCACGCGGGAAAGAGGTTTGGTAACAATGGCAAAAACCATTCCAGATCGTGGAGATGTAGTTTGGATTGATTTTGATCCCTCATTGGGGCATGAACAAGCTGGCCGAAGACCGGGTTTGATATTGTCATCCCAAAAGTATCATCAAAAAGTTGGCTTGGCCATAGTCTGTCCAATTACATCTAAAGCCAAAGGGTATCCTTTTGAAGTTTCTATTCCAGACGGATTTAAGGTAAAAGGTGTAATTCTTTCCGACCAGCTAAAATGCATTGACCTGGCTGAGCGAAACGTAGATTTAATTTTTAAAATTCCGGCAACCGTGGTTGAGGCAGTACAAAGCCTGGCTATCTCAATTCTGACAAAATAAAGAGCCCCAAAACAAATGCATACTCTCGAAAAATGAGGCCTTTAAAAGACCAGGCCAGCAATTTCCGGGCATCGCCTGTCACAGAAAATTACTGTCGCAACGAATTGATGCGATCACGTAACCTGAAAAAAGCCAGTTCGATGTTTTCGTAGAGAATTCTCTGGTTCTGAAACATATCGCTTATTGCCAGCAATTGACTGGATTTTCCATTTTTATTTCTGGATTCAGTAACGAAATGCACTTTATAATAATAAAAAAAGGGCACAGAATCGTTTTTTTCAGATAGCACCTCTTCAATATCGCAAGTTTTCATTGTCGTTTCGTAAGGTTCGCCAGAGGCCCTCTCTTCTCGATACCTGGTCGTCTGCAAACCAATATGCAATTCTGCAGAATTGTAGCCGAAAAGCGAAAATAGAACAAAATAGATAGCAAAACAAACGATGTTAGAAGTTGCCATCGCAGCAATAGGCAATTGAATCAGGTCTGACAGAGATATCCCGTTGATAATAAGTTCATAAAGCATTATCAGAAAAGTAATCACCACGGTGACCGGCAAACCAAATTTCAGATAGAGGCGAAAATCCAGACCTTCTGAAAGAATTTTGGGAGTTTTGAAACAGATTTTAATTCCATCGTCGTTTTCAGTGATTTCAATTTTGCAGCCCTTTTTATACTGTGCCTGCTGCAGATTTTTATGTCGGTACACCAGCTCGTAAAAAGGTAGATCTAATTCATCAGGTTCACGGCCGATTGCTTCATTTTTTACACTTCTGACGTTTAAAACTTTACGTTGCAGGGTCAGATAAAGCGGTCTCCCTACCATTTTTGCGACCTTTTCTGCTACACCACGCAACTTGACCGGGTAATCGGCTTTTACCTCATCGACAATGTATTCTTTTAAGGTTGTAAATAAAGACAGGCGGTATAAATCCATGCCATGCCTGGCAGATTGCTTTTCGCGCGCACGATATATCACCAGACAATCTATATCGTTAAAAGCGATTTTACTATTGTTGCCTGCTATTTTTCGTAGAACTTTACCCAGCAGGCTACCCCCGGATTGCACCGTCTGCTCAACCAGTTTTAGATTGCCATCAAATCTGGTTTTTATCTCTGCTTCGCCTTCATAACCAATAATGGTTTTCTTTTCGATTACAAGTTCATGAGATTCCATAGGGCAAGAGTAAGGTTAGAGCTCACATTTGTCAAATAGCTTCAGGCAAAACGGATGAACAATCGTTCACATACAAACGATTAAAGAAGACAAGCAAACAAAACCCGAGAAATTTGCCACAGGATGTGTCTAAGCGAATTGCAGCATGAAATTTTCCAGCAATGATGTGACACTTGGACTTTGCACTATTTCTGCAAAAAACTGAATCGAACTTGACCAACCATGCAGCCTGACGTATTATTATAATAGTTACGTCAAGCGAGGTTGATATGGATACAAAACTAACTCTAAGACTTGATAAAGAAATAATTGAACGAATTAAAATTTACGCTTCAAAACAGCAAAAATCTCTCAGTACGCTTACCGAAGAATTGTATAAATCATTTCTAATGAGAAGTTGCGGTGATTCAGAATCAGAAATTCGTTCGGCAATCGCAAAAAAGTATAAAGGCATAATAAGCAGCACAGATTTTGATGCAGACACCCAAAAATTAAGTTACCTGAGAGATAAGCACCTGTCATGATCAAGGCATACATTGATTGCAATATATTACTTGATTGTCTCCTCGATAGAGAGCCAGTTTCTTCGTATTCCGCAAAAGTCGTTGAATTGATCGAAACAAAGAAAATTCTTGGCCTGGTTTCGCCTCTTACATTGGCCAATACCTATTATGTAATCTCAAAAGAATTGAACAAAAAAATTGCTGATGAATTCATCATTGACAGTTTGCAGATCTTTTCGGTGCCCGGCATTTCTATAAAGAATCTCAAAGAAGCAGTTTCAAACAAGTTCAAGGACTTCGAAGACGATATACATAGCTCAATTGCCGAAGAAAACAGGGTAGATTTCCTGATAACCCGTAATAAAAAAGACTTTAAGCATGATAAATTCAAAGTTCTAGATGCAGAAGAATTTTTAAGAATAATTGAAAAAAAATGATCAGATAACAAGTGCGCACGATGCGAAAAATGAGGCCAAGACAATGAATAACAAATCGAACAATACTTCCAGCATTATCAGC
>JAQUZA010000125.1:6631-8176 GCA_028691595.1 Candidatus Rifleibacteriota bacterium | reverse complement strand
GTCAACCCTCATGATGAAAGATACGCAGATCTTGTTGGACAGAAGCTCATTCTGCCGTTCATTGGTCGCGAAATCCCTGTTATTGTTGATGATTACGTTGATAAAGCCTTCGGAACCGGGGCTGTAAAGATAACTCCGGCGCATGATCCGAATGACTTCGAACTTGGCAGACGGCATAATCTCGAGCAGATCATCGTCATGGATGAATCAGGCGTAATGAACGAGCTTGCGGGCAAATTCGCCGGTCTTGACAGGTTTGAGGCCCGTAAGGCTATCGTAGCCGAGCTCGAAGAGCAGGGGTTGCTCGAAAAAATTGAAGATCATCAGCTTGCCGTTGGGCATTGTGAGCGCTGCAAGACAATAATCGAGCCCTACCTGTCTGACCAGTGGTTTGTAAAAATGAAACCCCTTGCTGAAAAAGCAATTGAAGCCGTTAAAAATGGCACTCTTCGCTTTACTCCCAGCCGCTGGAATGGGGTTTACCTGCACTGGATGGAAAATATCCGTGACTGGTGCATCAGTCGCCAGTTGTGGTGGGGGCATAGAATTCCTGCCTATACCTGCGGCAGTTGCCGTCATGTAATGGTAGCAACCGATCTGCCCGATAAATGCAGCAAATGTGGTGCCACTCAGGGCATCACCCAGGACGAAGACGTTCTTGATACCTGGTTCTCTTCCTGGCTCTGGCCATTTTCCACAATGGGCTGGCCTGAAACAACTGAGACACTTCGCCGTTTTTACCCGACCGACACTCTGGTAACCGGCCCCGATATCATTTTCTTCTGGGTCGCCAGAATGGTTATGGCCGGCTATTATTTCCTGGGCGAATGCCCATTTCACGACGTTTATTTCACCAGTATCGTCAGGGATATGAAGGGCCGCAAAATGAGCAAGTCGCTCGGGAACTCTCCCGATCCTCTTGAAATTATTGCCAAATATGGTGCTGATGCGCTTCGCTATACTGTTATTTCGTTAGCACCGGTCGGTCAGGACATTCGTTTTGCCGAAAACAAAGTTGAAATTGGCCGAAACTTTGCCAACAAGCTCTGGAATGCTTCAAGATTCGTTCTAATGAACCTTGAAGGGGCAAGTTGCTCGATCGATGCCAAACTGCCAGCGCTTGAAAAGCTTGGGCAGATCGACCGCTGGATCTTGTCGCGAATGAATTTTGCAGTTGATCAGGTTCGCGCCAATCTCGCCGAAGGTAATTTCCGTTTCAACGATGCTCTTAAGTGCGTTTATGAATTTATCTGGAATGATTTTTGTGACTGGTATATCGAGATGAGCAAATCGGTGTTGTTCGGCAAAGATGCCGACCGAAAAGCCGTTGTTCAGCAGGTTCTTCTGACCTGTCTCGACGCGGCCCTCAGAATTCTGCACCCATTTATGCCTTTTGTTACCGAAGAAATCTGGCAGAAGCTTCCAGGTAGCAGCGGTTTTCTGATGCAGGGTCACTTCCCGGTTTGCGATGGCTCGATGGTTAATACGCCTCTCGAACAGGAAATATCGGAGCTCATGGATGCCATACGCACCATCAGAAATCTC
>JAQUZA010000125.1:0-6621 GCA_028691595.1 Candidatus Rifleibacteriota bacterium | reverse complement strand
AGGGTTGTCAATAATCCCTCTCTCAGTGAGGCTTTCCGCAATCATACCGCGATGCTCTGCTCTCTGGCAGGCATAGAGAATTTTTCGCTTGTTGACAGCAAGCCCGCCGGGCATCTGGTTGCTTTGCTTGGCACTACTGAAATCTGCATCGATCTTGCCGGCGTGATCGACGTTGAGGCCGAACTTGCCCGTGTTGAAAATGAGCTGGGCAAGGTCGAAAAGGAAATGGCCAAGATTTCGGTCAAGCTTGAAAATGCTGATTTTGTCAGCAAAGCTCCGGCTGAAGTCGTCGAAAAAATTCGTGAAGGTATTGAGGCTTATAAGCAGCAGATTGCCAAATTGCAGCAATACCAGAAAGATCTCAGGAGCATCTGAAAGTGAAATTTAAAGCGACTCCGGCAGAACAGCTTGAAATAGTGGCAACCGGCACTGCCGACATTGTTTCAAGAGAAGAGCTGCTGAAAAAATTCGAAAAATCATATGAATCCGGTAAACCCCTGGTTATAAAACTTGGAGCCGACCCTTCTGCTCCAGATATTCATCTCGGGCATACTGTGGTACTCCAGAAAATGCGCCAGTTCCAGGCGCTGGGTCATGAAGTGGTTTTTCTCATCGGTGATTTTACCGCCAGAATAGGTGACCCGACCGGCAAGAAAAAGACGCGACCCGCTCTCACCGAAGAAGAAGTCAGAGCCAATGCTGAGACTTACAAGCATCAGATTGCCAAGATTCTCGAAATTGATAAGGCCAGGGTAGTTTTTAACTCCGAATGGCTCGAAAAGATGAATTTTGGCGATGTACTCAAGCTTTCATCGCAGTATACCGTTGCCAGAATGCTTGAACGTGACGATTTTGCCAAGCGTTTCAAGAATCAGGTACCGATCAGTGTTGTTGAATTCATGTATCCGTTGATGCAGGGGTATGATTCGGTGGCGCTACATGCCGATGTCGAACTTGGCGGGCTTGATCAGACCTTCAACCTTCTCGTTGGCCGTGAGTTGCAGCGCTCTTATGGCCAGGCTCCACAGGTAACTCTGACAATGCCTATTCTTGAAGGGCTTGATGGCAAAGAAAAAATGTCAAAAAGCCTGGGCAATTATGTCGGTATCGACGAAGCACCCGGCCAGATTTATGGCAAGCTGCTTTCGATTCCTGACGAGCTGATGATCAAGTATTACGAGTTGCTTACCGACCTCTCGCTTGCAGACCTCAAGCTGGTGCGCGAGCAGATCGTCACTGAGCCCAAAGCGGTTAAAATGCGTCTGGCCCGTCAGATCACCGCACAATACCATGGCTCCGAAGCCGCCGCCGCCGCCGAAGCCGAATTTGAAAAAATGTTCGGCAAATCTGGTGATGGTATGCCTGATAACATTGAAGAAGTTGACCTTGCTTCGCCAGCAGAAGGTTTACCGTTAATGAAAATTCTCACGGTTGCCGGCCTGGCTGAAAGTGGCGGCGAAGCCCGTCGCCTGCTGCAGCAGGGTGGTGTCAAGATCGATCAGATTAAAGAAACTGACGGTCAGAAAATGTTCCTGCCGGGTAGCACGTTCATTGTGCAGGCCGGCAAACGAAAATTCCGGAAAATAAGTGTAAAGCCCGAATAAGGGCTCAATTATAAGGAGACAATATGTCACAGATTCAGCTTAAACTTCCAGATGGAAAAATCATTGAGCTGGAGTCAGGAGCCACAATTTTTGATGCCGCCGCCAAAATTGGGCCTGGCCTGGCAAAAGCCGCTCTCGCCGGAAAAATAAACGGCAATCTCCTTGACCTGCGCACGCCCTTGACAGAGTCAGCTGATTTCGAAGTTGTTACCGCCAAATCACCGGAAGCCACCGAAGTATGCCGCCATTCAATGGCGCATATTATGGCTGAAGCTGTATTGAAGCTGTTTCCTGATGCTCAGTTCGGTATCGGGCCGGCGATCGAGAATGGTTTCTACTACGATTTTCTGTTGCCCCGCGCCTTGACCACTGACGATCTCACCAGTGTTGAGAAAGAGATGGAAGAGATCATCAAGGCGAAATCGCCCTTTGTTCGCAAGGTTGTGAGCCGTGAAGAAGCTCTCGACATGTTTAAAAAAATGAATCAGACTTTCAAGCTCGAACTCATTGAGGAGCTTGGCGACCAGACTATTTCGGTGTTTTCACAGGGCAAGTTTGTCGATCTCTGCCGTGGCCCCCACGTTCAAGATTCGGGAGCGATCAAGAATTTCAAGCTTCTCAGTGTTGCCGGTGCCTACTGGCGCGGTGACGAGAAGCGCCCAATGCTGCAGCGCATTTATGGCACTGCTTTCATGAGCAAAGAAGAGCTCAAAGAGCATCTTGACCGTCTTGAAGAGGCAAAGAAGCGTGACCACCGCAAGCTTGGCAAAGAACTCGACCTTTTTGCAATTCACGAAGAAGTCGGGCCTGGCCTGGTTTTCTGGCACCAGAAGGGCTCAAGGATCAGGCACGAAATCGAGAAATTCTGGAAAGAGCAGCATTATCGAAATGGCTATGACCTGATGTATACTCCGCACATAGGCCAGAGCTGGCTCTGGGAGACCAGTGGTCACCTCGGAAACTATAAAGATTCCATGTATAACCCCATGGAAATCGATGGCAATGATTATTATATCAAGCCGATGAATTGCCCGTTTCACATCATGACCTATAAATCGCAGATGCGTTCTTATCGTGATCTGCCGCTGCGCTGGGCTGAACTTGGTACTGTCTATCGCTACGAAAAAAGCGGCGTTTTGCATGGGTTGCTGCGCGTGAGGGGCTTTACCCAGGATGACGCTCATATTTTCTGCACTCCTGAACAGATTGAAGATGAAATTCGTGAAGTTCTGCGCTTCAGCTTAAAACTCTGGCGTGCTTTCGGGTTTAATGATATTAAAGCCTATCTGGCCACGAGACCCGAAAAGGCCGTGGGCGAAGAATCACGCTGGAATCAGGCCCTCGAATCTCTCAAACGCGCGGTTGACGCAGAAGGAATTGCCTGTGAACTCGATGAGGGGGGCGGCGCATTCTATGGCCCGAAGATTGACCTGAAAATCAGGGATGCAATTGGTCGCGAGTGGCAGATGACAACGGTGCAGTTTGATTTTAACCTGCCGGAGCGTTTTGACATGCATTATATCGGGGCAGACGGTCAGCGACATCGCCCTTATATGGTTCATAGGGCGCTTCTTGGTTCAATAGAACGCTTCTTTGGGGTTCTGGTTGAGCACTATGGTGGGGCAATGCCATTGTGGCTGGCTCCTGTCCAGGCTGTTGTCATTCCGGTTAATGAGCAGCAGTCAGAATATGCAAAAAAGGTTGTGGCCGCTTTCAAACAAAGCTTTATCAGATGTGAGCTTGATGACAGCAATGACAAAATGGGCTATCGCATTCGCCAGGCTCAATTGCAGAAGATTCCTTTCATGGTCATTCTCGGTGAGCAGGAAGCCAATGCCGGCACTGTCACAGTGCGACTGCGCAACGGTGAAAACCTCACCGGTATCCAACTTTCAGACTTCATCAAGGATCAGGAATGGACAAAGGAAACAATCTGACGCTTCGTGACGTTGGTGATCTGATCTTCAGAATTACCCAGCGCTATCTTTTTCGAAAGAATGAAGACGTTGGCATGGACGTGACTTTGCAGGCGGAGTCTATTCAGGAAAGCATGGTTTTGCGTTTGCCTGATGATACCCGCCTGCTGGTCAAGATTTTTCCGCACAAAAATTTCTCTCAGGAACTGGTTTTTCGTATTGAGGTCTATAAAACACGTGAAGGCGACATGCGTGGTAATAAAATCGCCTTTCTTGAAGCTTCTCAACATGATTCAGCTGTTGACGAGATTCACAGGTTTGTGCAGAGTTTTCTCTCACAGCTCGGATTCTAAAACTATTATTGGAGGGCAAACATGCAGGCAGTTGTAGACTCATTAAATGGTGAATTTTTTCGCTGTCTTCTTGAAAACGGTGACATTATCAATGTTCACAAAAGTGAAGTAGCTCAGAATGTAGAAGTAGGGGATGTCCTCACCCTTTCGCTGGTCAAGGATGACGCTGCAAGCTTGAAGCAGAAGGAGCTAATGAAATAGTTTCCGTTTGGAGGGTTCTTTGAGATCTGCCGGACCGGCCGTAATAATTGTTCTGCTGCTGTTTTTCTGCCCGTTGTTCGCACAATCGGCAGAAGATGAGGCAATTCTTCAAAAAAAGTCACAACTGCTTGTTCAACGCGGCTCAAAGGCTGAACAAGGCGGTGAGTTTGAAGAGGCCGCTCTTCTGTATGAAGAGGCCCTTGCTGTTTACCCCCGTAACATCATGCCACTCTTACGGCTCGGGGCACTTCTTACCCGGGTTGGCATGTATGACAAAGCATCAGAGCGCCTAAGGTCTATCCCTCTTGAAAGGCTTTCCAAGGTTGGTCAGGCAGAGATTCATCTGCTCTTTGGGCAGATAGCAATATCACGAGGTTCCATAGAAGAGGCTGGCGCATCTTTTAAAAATGCTCTCGAAGCAAGCCCTGATAACGTTGTTGCTCTAATTCGTAAGGTTGTGGTTGAGCAGCTGCTTGGGTTTTCCGGCAGCCTGTCTATTTTCGAAAAATACGATTCTTTTCAGGGCACCCCAGGCAGAGAGCTCCTGCTCGCTTTTTTCATCGACCTGTATCAGGGCAATATCGGCAGGGCTTACGGCAGCTGCGAGCTGATCAACAATATGGTTCATGGCGAATCAGCTGGTTCTGCATCAAGTTTTTCTTCGATTTTGAGTATCCCGGCAATTGATTTTTTTGTTACTCTGCCGCTGGGTCTTGGTGGTCTTCTGGCTGTTTTTTATTATGTCGGTCTTTTTGCCGGTCTTGTTTTTCTTGCCACCAGGCTTTCAGGGCCAACTCAAATATGGCACAACTTTGTTTTTGTCATTGCTGCCGTCGCTTTTATGCTTATTACTCATCGCCTCTGCTTTCGCGACCTCATGGTCGCCTGCATGCAATATGACATCTCAATCTATGACAGCGTCTGGATAATGCCCAAACTTCTAATTGCGGGGCATTTTGTCGCGATTGCTCTCTATGTGGTCTTTCCCGCATTCAAATTTCTGCCGCAGGAGCAACGACCGCTGCGATACGAGCTTTACGGCATCTGGTTTTTCTGCTGGTTTTTTATGGTCTTCGTTCTTGTCTTCCAAAGCCGGCTTGGTTTTGCCACCAGGGCGACCTATATGGGTATCAGCGCTGTTTTTGCTATGATTACCATGGTTTTTATGCCGCTGGGCCGTTTTGTTATTTTTAATCTGGCCAGTGTCGCTGGTTTTTCCGGAGTTGCCTCCGTAAGCAGTAAGAACATTCAGCAGACTGGTTCGATCAGCTTCACCGATGCCAAGATTCTTGAATCACAATCATGGAAGTTGCTTGAAAAGGACGCGTTCGAAGAGGTAGTGCTTTCAGGGCGAAAGGTGCTTTCGAACCTTGACCGCAAAACCTTTTCTTCATTCTGGAAGGCTGTCATTATGGCTTTGATCGGTCGCGAAGACTATATGGAAGCCCAGCGCAGCATTACCGAGTATCTTGAAGTTTTTTCCGGTACTGGTATGCTTGAATCAGGTCAGGTTCTCGATGCTTACCTCAGAAGTAAAAAGGGCGACTTTGCAACTGCCTATAAGATTATCAGTTCACTGCCAGAGGCCAGAGCCAAAACTCTTTCAAATGACGAAAAGGCTCTTTGCATGTTGGTAAGTGGTTGCTGTCTGATGTGGAAAAAGGAATATGTTCAGGCGCACATTGAGTTTGGCAAGGCTTTTGATATTGCAAAGATGTCGATAATCAGGGCTGAAGTTCTTGTTGAAATGACCGAGCTCGATTGTCTCATGAAGTCCAGAGAAAAACTTGTTAAATGGAAAGCATCGGCAGGAACCATCAAGGGTGGCGAAAAAACTTCCTCGATGATCAGGGTTGTGCTGTCGATGGTTGCCGACAGCGAAGGGCAGGCCGAAGCCTCGATGAAACTTGCAAAAGAAGCGAGTCTGTGTAAAATCAAGAACAGCAGGGCAATTTACTGGTATGGGCATCTTCTTTGCAAGGTGGGGCAAAACAGTGAGGCAGAAGAACTTCTCGGAAAAATGACTCCAGACAGTTTTGATGCTAATCGCCTCATGACTGAAACAACCTCCGGCACTTGAATAATATAAGTTTTCGTGTAACAATGATTTGATTGAGCAGCTTTGCCGGAGTTGCAATGGCCGAAACCACCCAGGAAACGAAAACCCTCAAAGATCGTCTGCCTGACATTCTTGGAATGTTGGGCAGTGTTGCAATTATTCTTGTTGCTATCCTAATTTTTACCAACAGAATTCCCCGAAATTTTCAGGCATATTTTTCTTACTTCTACCTGTTTGCCGCTGCTGGCATTTTAGGCCTGGTAGGTGAAAAGATCGCCGTAACCCTGTTATCGTTCATATTGCCTCTTCTTCTGGGTGCGGCAACCATCGCTCTGAAATTCAAGCCCGAAAAATACCCGATCGAAGAATGGTGGGAGATTTATTCGATAATCGTTCTTTTTGCCGCTGGTTTTCTTATCTATCTATTTTTTAGATTTGAACAGATCAAGGCTATGGGCGGCTCAGGTCAGGGTCAGGTTGGTGCCGAT
>JAQUZA010000124.1 GCA_028691595.1 Candidatus Rifleibacteriota bacterium | reverse complement strand
CATTGCAGCGCTTGGCAACCTTTACGGCGAGAATATCGATGCTCTCGCCGATGGCATTGGCGGTCCCAGTTCCGGCGGCGATGAAACCGATGAACTGGGCAACATGAACGAGAATGATGCTCCGATCATCAAGCTGGTCAATCTTATATTGACGCAGGCGGTTGTAATGAATGTCTCCGACATTCATGTTGAAATTTATGAAAACGAACTGCGCATAAGATTCAGACAGGACGGCACCATGAAACTGTTCATGACCCCTGCAAAAGCAGCACATGCCGGGGTTATCAGCAGAATTAAAGTTATGGCCAATCTTGACATTGCCGAAACACGACGACCACAGGATGGCCGCATCAAGCTCAATATGCAGAACCGCAAGATCGACCTGCGCGTATCCTGCATTCCATGTGTCTGGGGCGAAAAAGTGGTCATGCGAATATGCGACCAGGGCAATCTCAAGGTCGATCTCAAAGACCTTGGCTTTGAACCCTTCGTTCTTGAAAAATACATGGAAGGTGTCGAAAGCGCCAACGGCATCGTACTGGTAACTGGCCCAACCGGGTCAGGCAAGACCACAACCCTGTATTCTTCACTTTTTCTGCTCAATAACCCGGCCATCAACATCATGACCGCTGAAGACCCTGTTGAATACAACCTGATGGGCATTAACCAGGTGCAGTGCCATGCTGACATCGGCCTTGATTTCAATGCCGCCCTCCGCTCATTCCTGCGCCAGGACCCTGACGTAATCATGCTCGGCGAAATTCGCGACTTTGAGACGGCAAGTATTGCCATCAAAGCCGCGCTCACCGGCCATCTTGTCATTTCCACACTGCATACCAACGATGCTCCTGCCACTGTAGCACGTCTGCTGAATATGGGCCTCGAACCATTCAGCCTTTCGACTTCTTTGCGGGTCGTTCAGGCTCAGAGACTGGTTAAAAAAGTCTGCAAAACCTGTGCCCAGGAATACAAGCCAGACAAAGATCTGCTGCAGTCGCTTGGGATCAACGAACGACTCCTGCGCAAGCTGCATCTCGATGATAAATATACTCTTGATACCCTCATGTTCAAACGCGGCACCGGCTGCCCTGATTGCGACAATACCGGCCTGAAAGGCCGACAGGGCATATACGAAGTTCTGTCAATGACTCAGAAGTTTCGTGAGTTGATTGAAAACCGCGCAACAACTGAAGATATGCGTCGTCAGGCGCTTGCTGACGGCATGCTGTCGTTGCGCGAATCTGCTTTGTATAAACTCATAATTGGCAACACAAATGTTGAAGAAGTATTTGGCACAACCATTGATGCCGGTGGTCAGACCGAAGAAGAAGGCACTTCCGCCAAGCCCAGCATTCCCAAAGTTCCTGCCCCTGCCGCTGCCGGCAAAAAGCCAGAAAGCCAGCAGCCGACCGAAATAAGTATCCAGGCTGGCGGTAGTAACATCGGAGATCTTGCCCGTGAGCTGCACGAGTTTAACAGCATTCTGGCGAAGGTCTCAGGCGGAGCATCCGGTTCTGCGTCTGCAGCCCAGGCTTCCATCAGTAACGAAATACTCAAAAACAATATTGGCGCACCCCTTGAAGCAATCAAAGCCCAGGCAGCCAGAACCGATCAACCCGAAAAAGTTCTGCCAATTATTCAAGCCCAGGGCCAGAAAATGGAACACAACGTCAAGAATCTTATCAGCCATTTCTCTGACTTTACGCCAAAACTCGATAAGCAACCCCTGAATCAGCTCATCGAAAAAGAAATTTTTGCCGGGCTCAAAAACCATGTAATAACTGCCAGACTACTCTCCGGAATCAAGGATATCGGCAAAAACCTGAAGGTCTCAAAAAACCTTCCTGAAAATCTTCCCAACGTAAAAATTGATGCTGAAGCATTTTCGACAATCGCATCAAATATCTTTATCAACGCCCTTATCGGACTCGGTGCCAAAGGCGGCGAAATCAAAGTGGTTACCCGCCTCAAGCCCAAAACCACTGACCGCGTAGAATTCATTATTTTCGACAGCGGCTCAGGCATACCCGTAGAACAGCAGAGTAATCTGTTCAAACCCTTTGTTGCCAGTGATAAAAAGTCTCTGGGTCTCGGCCTTGCCGTAGCTCAAAAACTTGCCAGACAACTGCAGGGCGAGATCACTATTAAAAGCACTCCCGACACCAGCACCCTGGTGACTGTAGAGTTTCCCGCCGCAGTTTGACTTTGAACAGTCGTCTGCGACAGATCTGCTGAAATGAGGTTAAGGCCAATGTTTACCAGCAATGTTTCGTTTTTTCGTTCATCACTTTTAGTTGCCCTTCTCTTTGTCAGCATCATTGCGGCAGGGCAGAGCGACAACCCGGTTGTAACCGCATTGCAGTCGCAGTTCGGCACGGTTCTGATTCGCGACCTCGAGGGTTATCACGAATTCACTCTTTCTGCACCCTTCAACGAAATTGAGAGGGTTTTAAACCTTGTCATCAGCCAGGAATGGTACCCGGGGTATATTTCGATCAGTTCGCGACCTGACGAGAAAGCCGCAATAATAATGCGGGCCGGCACCGTTAAAAACGACTCGGCCCAACATTTCGCCGCCCTGCAACAGCTTGTAACGCCAGGCATGCTGCCCTGGAAAACAGGTGAACTCAACGATAAATCCCCAGGCGTCACTGCTGTTGAAACAGATTTCTCAGCTAAAGTAACCATTCTGGGGCAAACTCTCAAAAGCGGCCTGATTTTTTCCCAGCTTTTTCCCATGATTGAACGGGTTCAAGGTGTAAGCGCCCCATTCTTCGAACGCGGCAGCTACAGTGATTCTCCGGCAGGCCGGGTCATGGATTTTTCGGTAAGATGCAGCTGGTAAGACTGCAGAAATTGCTTGCCAACTGGGGAGTTGCCTCTCGTCGGGCCGTTGAAAAGCTTATTGATAGTGGCTCAGTGAGCATAACGGTGAGACTGTAGAAGGTCAGGGCACGCTCGTGGATGCCGATAATCCCCCCGCCATCAAAGTAAATGGCAGGCTAATTCAGCCTCCGGGCGAAGAAGACTGCAGATTTTATGCCTTTAACAAACCTCTTCTCGTCGTAACTACCATGAAAGATGAGCGGGGCAGAAAAACCATAGCAGATTTTCTGCCACCCGGGCGCAGGCTCTACCCGGTCGGCCGCCTCGATTATGATTCAACCGGCCTTTTAATCATCACCAATCACGGTGAACTTACCAACCGCCTGTTGCACCCGTCTTTTAAGGTTGATAAAGAATATATAGTCAAAATAAGCGGCGAGGTTCTTTCGCCTGCTGAAGCCGCGCAATTTTCGCGTGGCCTTGAACTCGACGATGGCCTGACTTCACCCTGTCAGCTGAAAAAACTTCCCGACAATACCTATTCAGTAACCATCAGAGAAGGTCGTAAACGCCAGGTTCGCAGAATGTTTGCGTTTATGGGGCGCAAGGTAGTCAGTCTGCATCGAATTCGTTTTGGCCCGCTGAAAATCGGCAATCTGAAAGCGGGAGAACTGCGCGAACTAAGTTCTGAAGAAAAAGCAGCCCTGCTCAGTTCAGCAGGGCTGCCGATTTAATTTGTCTATTTATTCAATTTAAGAATCGCTGCTTTGATACGTTTTAAATGAGGAGCGACCTTACTGACCGGCAAACCGTTTTTCTGAAGAGTTAACCACATGCCGGCGGCCTGAAATAGATTGCCATTCTTTTCAAGTTTCCAGGCAGCGGCAATCGACGGTTTGAGCGGCGCGAAAGCCTCGAAGGTTATCGATGCAAGATTACCATTCAAACTTAAATTGCCGGAAAATGCTTCGCAGTCGACTGCAATTTCGACCCAGCCTTCAGTTTCGTAATTGATACGACTGCCGGAAAGGTTGTCACCAGCTACATTGAAACTTGTCTCTTCTGAACAAATCGTGTTGAAAACCTCAGCAGGCATTGCCAGATAAATGCCTGAAGCAGAATCAACGACAGATGCCTTTTGCGAATCTATCGCTAAGTCAGCGATATCTTCTGCTTTTTTCGAAATACCGGCATCAGCATCATCTGCAGATGTTTTATTCTTGTTAATTAATTGAGTAGCAGCTCTTGCTGCAGTTTCATCGTCGCTGTATCTGTTTTCTCTGTCAAAGTTATCGTCCGGATCGCTACTTAATTCGCTTGCTTGTGTAACAGAGCCGGATTCGCTGTTTTCAGATAAATCTGTGATAGTGATTTCGCTGCCGGAAGGCAATTCAGGCATTCGGGGCATGGGGCGCGATGGGCGAATTCTTGCAGGTGGCACCATGATCTCATCCTGCGAAGGTGCGTGCGCGGGCACAGTCTCGGGCATAACTCCAACCCGTTCAGGGTTCACAGCCCCCGTCTGGTTGGCCATGTCCTGACTCAAAGCAACTTTGCCAGAAACCATCTGTAAGGCTGTTGAAGAAAACTTTTCGCCCACGACCCCACCAATATTGATCTGTGCTTTGGCATCGCCAGCAAACCGGTATTCATGACTGGTAGGCAGATGAATGACAACCATCGAACCGTCTGCAGCCACTTTTATTTCGACTCCGTCTTCAAGTATTTCTGCAAGTTCGACTTCCCATGTATCAGAAGCCATGGTGGCCGTTACAGAACCTTTCTTTTCGGTCACCAGAGCAACTTCAGCAGCACCAAGGGGGCTGGCAGCAAGCAAACAGCAGCAGAAAAAAATTACCCGGGATGGTATCAGTCGCAACATCTTATCCCTCCAGATTATTGATTGTATAAAGCTCAACTTCATTGGCCTTGCCACGCAAGCTCGTTTTTGCAAGAAACTTCCAGTCGTAGCCAGGGCCGGCAGATTTGACCACTTCTCCGCTGACGAGCAAAGAAGTGTGATACTCCTTGTTAAGGCTTTCCATGCGTGAGCAGGCATTCACGGTATCACCAATGACCGTAAACTCTGCCTTCCGTTCTGAACCTATGTTTCCGAAGACAACGTTACCGGCGTGCAGGGCAACCCCGACTTTAAGCTCTTCACAAAAGCAAATCTCTTTGAATTGGGGTGAGGCAGCATAAGCGACAATCTGCTGCGCTGCTTTTATGGCATCATTGGCATAGTCGTCATGTTCAACCGGGGCGTTAAAGAACGCCAGCAGACCATCGCCAAGAAATTTGTCAACAACACCGCGATTTTTCATTATTATTGCTGTCAATTCTGCAAAGTAGGCATTAAGAAATTCGACGATTTCGTGAGCCTCATGCCGTTCACTGAAGGTTGTAAACCCTCTGATATCAGCAATGAGAATGCAAAGTCTGCGACGCTTACCCTGAAGAAAATCGCGGTCATTCGAAGCGAGAATCTCCTTAACAAGAGAATCGCTGACATAGCGGCTGAAAACTTCACGAACCCGACGGCGGTCGAGATAAATGGCCCGATAAGCCAGAAAGCGTTCAACGGCGACAAATGCGGCAAGAATGACCAGAGGCCTTACCACCGGCACTACCAGAGGATCAAACCAGACAACTGAAGCAATCAGCCCGGCAACGATAATTATCGAACCGGCCAGAATAGCAGCGAGACGGTAAAAATACGCGAGAAGCAGAAGAACGGCCAGCAGCGCCAGAACAACCGGAATCTCGGTTGCCCGCGGTATCTGCTGAAGAAAGCGCTGGTTAAGAATATTGTCGAGGATATTGGCATGTATCTCAACCCCTGGCATATAGCCATAGGGTGTGGCTTTAAAATCTGTGATGTCGGTAAAACCGAGCAGAACGATCTTGCCACGCAGCTCATCAGTAAGAGGCTTGCCTGAGCGACTTGCCTCGACTATTTTGTGAACCGGAATACTTTTTATTGTGCCGCGCGGGCCACGGTAATTGATCTGCTGAAAAGGGTTCGGCGGCAAACTGTTGGGGCCCAGACCACTGCGCATGGCTGCAACCATGGCCACGGCATTAACCTGGCCATCGGGTGACGCAGCAAAGAGTTCTACATGCCGGATCACCCCATCTTGAGAAGTAGCCAGATTAAAATAACCCGTGTTGTCCCGGCGGGCAATATGCAGCAGGGCTGGGTCAGAGAAAACCGGCTGGTTCCTTTCCCAGGCGAAACCAGCTATCAATGCGACACCTGACGACACAAGCTCAAGCAATGCAGCCCTGAAAGGTTTGTCAAAGCCGATTTCGCGCAACAGTTTTGGCGGAACAGCTAGCCCGAGGCGATCTGCTGTTTGACGCACGTGATCTCTGATTACAGCTTCGGAGCCTGGAGAAAACACAAGATCGAGAAGCAGTGCCGATGCCGAAGCCTGTCTGACCGCTTCGGCAAGTTCAGCATATACAGGCCCCCAGGCAAACATAGGCCGCCCCCCCCAGGCAAGGGTTTCCTGGTCAATGCCGGCAATGACAATTCGCGAATCAGCCTCAGCAACCCCTCTTAATCTGAACTGCAAATCGAGCAGACGATTTTCGGCATCATCAACCAGCCTGAAATTGCCGCCATAGGCAAGCAAACCCAGGATGAGACAAACCAGAAAGCTGATGGTGGTTAACCGCATTCTCATTAATTCTCGCGCTTTGCCAGATTTTATGCTACCACTCTACCACAGTTGAAGGTATGATTCACCCACAACAACTCAAGATAACGAAGTTGCGAAAGAACAGATTCATTTATTTTCATGACCGCAAAGTCAGGCTGATAAATCCTGACAGCGAAAATCAAAAAACGGCTGACATTTTGCGTGTCGGCAGGTAAAATATACGGGGTACGCATTATTCACCGATAATTGTCGTCGCATATAAAGAACCGCCAGACAGACAACCAAGGAGGAAAGGGATGTCATCCCTTCGAATTCAGGAACACCCGGTATTAAGCTTTCCAGAACGCAAAATTGTGAAATTCTTCTTTGAAGATCGTGAGTATCAAGGCTATGAAGGCGAGCCAATCGCTGCTGCTCTGCATGCTGCTGGCGTAAGAACCCTTCGACGCAGCCCGCAGAAAGATCGAGCCCGTGGCTTTTTCTGTGCCATTGGTCGTTGTTCAAGCTGCATCATGGAAGTAGATGGCCAGGTCAACACCATGACATGCATCACTCCCCTCAAGGAAGGCATGAAAATACGCATGCAGAAAGGTCATGGTGTTATTCACCCATGAGCAGAAATACTGAAATATTTGTCATTGGCGGCGGACCTGCAGGACTTTCGGCTGCCACGGTCGCTGCCCATCTTGGCGCCAGAACCCTGCTTGTCGATGACAGTTCGCGTCTGGGCGGGCAATTAATCAAACAGACACATCGTTTTTTCGGCAGCAGCAATCGTGATGCCGGAATCAGGGGTATCACCATTGCCGAAAAGCTCTGTCAAGAAGTAACACAGGCCTCAGACAAGCTGACGGTTCTCGACAATACCGCTGCAGTCGGTTTTTATGCAAACAAAGAAGCTGGCATTCTCTCGCAAACCGTTTATGAGCGGGTTTCTTATCAGGCCGCAATCGTCTGTACCGGGGCAACCGAGAACAGCCTTACCTTTGAAAATAATGATCTCCCAGGTATCTATGGTGCCGGTGGTGTTCAAACTCTCATGAATGTGCATGGCATCAAACCAGGCCAGAAAATTCTTATGATTGGCAGCGGCAATATCGGTCTGATTGTCAGCTATCAGCTTTTACAGGCTGGTGTTCAAGTTGCCGGGCTTGTCGAAGGCATGCCGACCATTGGCGGTTATCTGGTGCATGCCAGCAAAATTCGCCGCCTTGGTGTGCCAATCTACACCTCTCATACCATATTGAAGGCCATTGGTGAGAACGAAGTTGAAGGTGCCGTGCTTTGCCGGGTCGATGAACGTTTTCAGCCGGTGCCGAACACTGAGTTTGAAGTCAGTTGCGACTGCATCTGCCTTGCAGTCGGGCTCACCCCCCTAATAGATCTTTTTCAGCAGGCTCAATGCCGCATGGTTCATGTCGGCGAACTTGGTGGCCTTGTGCCGCTGCACGATTCGGCAATGCGCACCACCAACCCTGATATTTTTGTCGCCGGTGATGCTTCAGGCATAGAAGAAGCCACGACAGCCATGCTCGGCGGCAGAATCGCCGGAGCAAAAGCATACGAAAGTATTTATGGCAGATCAGACGAGGCAGAGGCTATTGTTAACGAGGCCCGCGAAGAGCTGCGCACCCTCAGATCTGGCTCTACCGGCGAACGTATTCGCTGGGGACGCGAACGCGTACTCAAGGAGGCTGGCGCATGCTGAAAAATACCGGAATCATACACCCGAAGAACTTGAGAATGTTATGCCTCCCAGGGCCAGACTCGAAAAGGGGCCGGTGGCAATAATCGAATG
>JAQUZA010000123.1 GCA_028691595.1 Candidatus Rifleibacteriota bacterium | reverse complement strand
TTCAAGGCTGGTTCTGTTCCCGGAGGTGGAAAATGCCGACATTTTTTTCCTTATATTTTTGCTGTTACAGTTACAACAGGTTATTTGAGTGAGATCTTCTTTTATAGAGCATAGTTTGTCAAAAGTTTTATGACAATCGCAGCACTCAAATTCATATATCGGCATTATGGCCCTCCGGCTGAGAAAAATCTGTCAATTACCATCTGAAGCAACAAACACCAGCATTCAATGCAGGCATGCTACCACTATAAAAGAAGGTAGTCAAACACAGATTTTTCAAACCTGGGTGAAAACACCCATTGATTCTGGCGTTCACCTCAATGAAAGCAATTTTTTACTTTTATAGCCCGTATTTTTCTATTTTCGCGCGCAGGGTATTGCGGGTTATGCCAAGGTGCGCAGCACTTTGCACCTGATTATATTTATGAAGTTCGAGGCTTTGTTTAAGCAGCTCTTTTTCAAATTTTTCGAGAACCCAGGCATAGGCATCACCATCGGGGCTTGATTTTAATAGATCTCTGACAATCATGCCGATCGACCCTTCAGTTGTGTTCAGAGTTGATGATTCTACAGTCTGGTTAAGTGGCTCATGCGCTCCGGAAATTTCCAGATGATGTGTGTTCTCCCCTGCTCTACCCTGATCTTCACGCTCAGATTTTTCAATTTTATCAATCTTTTCAGCTTTGTCGGGTTTATCTGCTTTTTCAAGCCTGTCAGCCCTGTCGACTTTATCAATTTTGGCGTTTTCACCCAGTCTGACTTCAGTTGGCAGGTGTTCAGGCAGAATAACCTGATCGCGGCTGAGGGTGTAAGACTGTTCAACTGCGTTTCTCAGTTCTCTGACGTTGCCCGGCCAAGAATATGCTGCCAACACATTTAAAGACTCGTCAGAAAGCATTTTGGGGACACCACGTCTTTGGGCAGCCAGGATTGAACAAAAGTATCTGGCCAGCAGTGGTATATCTTCTGGTCGCTCGCGTAAAGATGGCAGTTTGATCTCAATAACCTTGATGCGGTGAAAAAGGTCTTCGCGAAAGCGTCCTTCTGCAATCTGCCGTCTGAGGTCCTTATTGGTTGCGGCAATAATTCTGACATCAACGTCAATGCGTCTGTTACCCCCAACCCGGACAATCTCGCGCTCCTCAAGGACGCGTAGAAGTTTCGCCTGCATCTCAAGGTTCATATCACCAATTTCATCGAGAAAAATTGTGCCACCCTGGGCGAGCTCGAACATCCCTGGTCTTGCGGCGGCAGCACCGGTAAAAGCCCCTTTTTCATAGCCAAAAAGCTCTGATTCCATAAGGCTTTCATTAATTGCCGTGCAATTAATTGCCCAGAAAGGCTTTGCCGAGCGCCGCGAATTATAATGAATTGCCTGGGCAACAAGTTCTTTCCCGGAGCCGGATTCGCCGGTAACCAGAACCGTTACGTCCTCACCGGAAACCTTCCCGATGAGTTTATAAACATCCTGCATAGCCGTGCTGTTGCCCTTAAGACCGCTTGATTTGGGAGCCTGAACTGCGACTTCAGCTTCTTTTCCGGTGTTACGGGTATTCAAACCTCTTGAGATAAGCAAAAGACATTCGTCAATATTGAAAGGCTTGCTGAGAAAATCATAAGCACCAAGCTTCATGGCCGTCACGGTGGTTTCCATGTCTGTGTAGGCAGTCATGACAATAACCTGAGCTTCGGGGTCATGGTCGCGAATTTTTTTCAGCACCTGCAGACCGTCCATTTCAGGCATCCTGATATCGACAAAGGTAATATCAGGTTTAAAACTTTCGTAGAGTTTCAAACCCTTGACACCGTTTTCAGCAAGCATTACTTCGTAACCAGCTTTTTGCAGAGCCTTCTCGAAGGCCCATCTGACACTGTGCTCATCATCGACCACAAGTATTTTTGCTTTTCCGTTCATAACACTCCTCATCAAGGATGTTCTCCTGAAGCTTTTTCCTGAGCTTTTTCTTTTTGAATGCGTCTTCTCCAGTTCTGCGTCGCAGCTGTATCAAAAATACCATCGCCATAAAGGACTAGAATTCTGCAGGCCGGATTCTTTTTTGCAATGGCTTCTTCAAGCTTTTTTCTAATCTCATCGAGGTTATAGCGCAAAGAGGTGTGAAAGAGCAGAAGAGTCTCAACCTTTGCTGCCATGGCAGTCTCGAGCACTTCATCGAGATACGAATGTTGCTGAAAATTTCGCTCATCGTCCTCAACATCCATATAGGTACATTCATGGCATAAAAAGAGGCTTTCACTGATTTTCTCCGGCTCTATCGGGCGCGAATCACCGCCATAGGAAAAAATTATTTTTTCAAATTCTTCAGCAACCTCTTCTTTGCCCTTTGCCCAGATGGTTTCATTTATTTCACGTTGAGAGAGCCCGGCAAACTGCGGTTTTAAACGCCGCCTCTGCTCGATGATATTGTAGCCAAGGCTGAGTTGCCTCTGGGAGTGGCGTGTTTTAAAAGTACGCATAAAAATTTTACTTTTCTGGTCATCAAGAATGATTTTTTCATCCGCATCCAGCGGTATCCATTCAAGCTTGAAAGAAAGATCTTTCTGGGTTCGGGTCAGATAGTCTGTTACGTATTCTATTAATCTGTTATCGCGAGGAAAATAGATTTGCAGGCTCGCCGTCTGATCTCCGGCCCCTAGATTGCGAATATTTATGAGATTGATCAATCCGGCTATGTGGTCGGCATGCCCGTGAGAAAGAAAAACCCGGCGAATTCCGAAAACTCGATTCATAAGTCCTGTCGAAACGCCTTCTCCGGCATCGAATAGAATATTGAAGCGTCGATGATACAGCCAGGTGGAAAAAAGTGCTCGTGAATACCCACGGAGTTGATCTTGAAGCGGAAATTGTGGGGTTGTCATTTAAATCCTTCCAATTTGTCTTGCCCATTTGAGCCCGGTTAATTTAACACAATCTTGCTGTTTCCAGCCAATATAAATTTTGTTGCTGCATGCTGGAGTTTGCAATTGCCTCAGCTTGAGATATATGGTAGATTCAAGCGCGTAAACCATCGAGGGAGCTGAAACCTAATGAACAATGAAAAACTGAAGGATCTTATCGATCAAAAACTCAGAGATTACATCAAAAAGTTTCTCCGCTATTCGACTTTCTCGCACCTGACAACTGAAAGGCGCGAAATTCTTGTCGGAACCTTCGTTTATCTCGTAGACGACCACGATATGATCCCCGACGATGTTCCCAACATCGGCTATCTTGATGATCTGATGGTATTTGTTGAAGCTGCAAGGCATTTTTTGTCGACCGGTGCGCCAATCAGTGGAGTCTGCAATGCCGATGAGGTTCTTGCCGACCTGCAGTTTGTTCAGAAGCACATGGGCCTGATGTTTGGTGAGCAGCACTTTTCAATAGATACAATCAAAAAGCTTGGCCAGAAAAAGCTTGCCGAACTACCCGACTTAACTGAACAGATCAAGAAAAAATACGTTCACCTGGGAGATTTTGCCAATGAATAGACAACATTTTTTCCTGTCAATTCTTCTCGCAGTTCTTACACTGGTTTCCAACAACGCCTTCTCAGCAGAAGAGCTTATAACTCCAATCTCAGAACTCATAAGAAACCCTGCAGCATTTGAAGGCAAATTCGTTTCGGTCACCGGTCATTATTCCGGCTGGCAGAATGCCCCGGGCAGTCCTCCCGTCACCCGCTCAGACTGGGTACTTTGCGATGATGAACGCAATGCTGTCTATTGCACCGGCCTAATTCCTCAGGACAGCGAAACCGGTTCAAGCCCGGCATTCTGGAAACCCATGAACGTTCTTGCTCAGGTCAAGATTGCCAATGGCAGAGCTTTTTTGCATGTTGCCGAAGTTAAGTCCCTGAACATTGAAGTTGAAAAAATGGTATCGGTTTCACAGATTCTTTTTGCTCCAATTGAGATGCAGGGCCAATATGTTGGCCTCATGGGAGTCCTGGCAAAGGGCTATGGTGTCAGAGGCGACAGAATGTATCTGCTTGCCGACCCCACCGGAGCAATTAAATTAGGCAGGCTGCCAAAGCTGTTTCCAAAGGGGACAATTCTTCATGTGCGCGGTATTGTTCGCAGTGATGAGAACGGTTTACCCATGATAGACAAGGTCGAAATTGTTTCATCGAGAGTTGATTGATCAGTCAATTCTACCTGCTGATATTATGCCGATCATTTGAACCATGAAAACTAACCAGTGGTTTGTCAAAGTCGAAGATACAAATCAACGGCCTCGATGTCACCCCCGTGCAAACGGTGATCTAATCCGTTAGAGATAAGATTCCCGCTTGCGCGGGATGACGGTATTAATACAGATACAAGTTTGACAAAGCACTAGCTCGTTTTTAAATAAACCAGAAAAACCGCCTTGGAAGCGTTTTTCTGGTTTATTTGTTTTTTGGAAAAATTATAAACGGCCTGATCTGCTTTTCTCTGCGCTTGTTACGGGCTCTACATTATACAGGAATGGACATGTGAGATTTTGCGGGTGCGCGGGCGCACGGAGTTTTGACCAGGCTTGATCGGTTTACTCCCTCTTATAAGAGAACCAGACTATTGATGGGTTTCTGGATTGTTGCGCCTGAACCTTCTTAAAATCAGAAGTATATTTTTGAGAAGGCTGAAAAAGAGCCCGTAGAGAGCGAAGCCCCAGGTAAGAAAGAAAAGCGTAATCGGCGGATTAACCACCAGCGCAACAAGCGCCAGAATAACTGCCAGTCTTCTTTTGTTGCTGGTTTTTGGAGTCTTTTTCATAGCGGGGTATTCAACCGTACTCACCATAAGAAAAGAGGTGACCAGAACAATGAACGGAATCACCACTGCGGGAATGCGCATGAAATTAAAAAACTGCAGTTCAAAGATAGTCATGGTAGCGAGTATGCCAGCACCGGCCGGGATCGGCAGGCCCTGAAAAACGTCATGCTTTGCGGGTGGTGTAACATTGAACCGTGCCAGTCGCAAAGCCCCGCAAAGAACAAAAATACCCGTGATTACCAGGCCAAAAATACGGTCATGCTCAAGATACCTGGTATAAACAAGAAATGCCGGGGCTACGCCAAAGCTTACCAGATCTGCCAGAGAATCAAGTTCGGCCCCAAATCTGGATTCAACTGAGGTCAGTCTTGCTAGTCGGCCATCGAGAATATCAAAAATATTGGCCAGCATTATCAACCAGCCGGCGGCGAGAAACTCGCCCTGGGAACTCATTACAACTGAAAGGTAGCCGCAGACCAGGTTCATCGAAGTACAGGCGTTCGGCAGAATCGAAAGGTGTCTGCTGACAAAACGCTTTTTTTCCCGGACTGGTTGCTCCGTCTGAACGGAAGATAATTCTTCGTTCATGTCATGATCTTCTGGCAATAATGCTTGAGCCACCATGAACCCGCTGCCCAAGTCGGACTTCAATGCGAGCATCGAGAGGCATATAAATTTCTGTGCGCGACCCAAACCGAATGAGGCCAAAACGTTCGCCCGCAGCGACCTGGTCGCCAGGGTTTTTCCAGCAGAGAATTCGGCGGGCGATGAGACCTGCGATCTGTTTGACCAGGACGCGATAACCTTCGCCATCTTCTATGCCAACCGCATTCTGTTCATTTTTAACCGAAGCTTTGGGTTCAAAGGCGGCGAGAAACTCGCCAGGTGTGTAATGCCGATAAGCAATTTTTCCTTTAATTGGTGACCTGTTAATATGAACATCAAAAATAGAGAGAAAAATGCTGACTCTTTTTGCCGGGCCGTCGATGAAAGGAACATGTTCAACCGAATCGATACCTACGACCTTACCATCGGCAGGCGAAACTATCAGGCAATCGCCCTGCGGAATCGACCTTTCCGGGTCTCTGAAAAAATACAGCGTGAACGCGGTAGCCAGATAAAAAAACCGGCCCAGCCAGCGACTCAAAGTTGAAAACACGATTGCAAGAGCAAACAGAGAACCGGCAATAAAAAAACCTTCTCTGTGAATTGGGCTTCGCATTCATTTGGCTCCTTGAGGTAATTAAAGGCAAGTCATTATAAACCGCGACCATGGGCATGTCAACACCACGACTTTAAGCTCATTCTGATGAATTTATGGCCGCCAGAATATCTGGCCAAAGGGTTTCGAGGGCAAACGACATAAAAAACCACGATGAGGGAGACGGGCCAACAAAATCAGAGAACCAGGTAGCCCGGTCAGGCAAAGTGATCGACAAACCGCTGGCTCCTGAAAAATGACGTTGTGAGTGATATTCGAGAACAATCAGGTTAGAAAACTCCTTAAGCAGGTTTTCACTGTCAATTTTTAGTGTGGTGAGGGGCCCGACAGCATTGGTCACCAGGCTTTTTAAATCACGATTTTCTGCCCTTTCGAAGGCCTGGACAACGTATTTTTTTTCGCCTTCTTCTACCAGAAATTCAAGGTTATCTCGCAAACTGGCGAGAACTTTGGCGTATTTGTCGCGTTCATTATGAATCTTCACAAACCAGGTATTCAGACGAGCCATAAATGCGGGTAAAGATGAATTGCGCAACAGCGAGATGGTTACCGGCTCACTGACCAGCCCATCGATATACCTTTTGCGATATTCTTCGCAAAAGAGCCTGCCAAGAGCTTCACCGTCAAATTTTGTTACTCCCGACCGGGAAATACCTTCGACAACCTGCCTGTAGGGAAAGCCGGTTGCCGGGACAAAAGCCTGAGAAAAAAGGGTCATTACAGCACAGTTTTTGAATTGCAGAGCAATCTCAATGCCAGCCATATTGCAGGCATCGAAGGCGAGCAATTCCAGCGGCCTGCGACTGCCGTCAAAGATGTTAGCAGCGGCATCGATAAAGGCTGCGATTTCGATCGGATCACCCTTCTTTTCGGCACTGTCATCAATTATCAGGGAATTACGAAGACTTGTTGAATTCTTCCAGCCATCAGCATGAGAGCTTATGACCAGAGAAAACCGGCGGGCCGGAAAAGCTCGACGTGCCCAGGCAATAAAATCGGCAATTACGGCTCCTGAACTTGAATCCATTGGGCCAAGGGCGACAAGTTCAACAACCTCGTTTTTGCGGATCATCAAGCGCCTGAGACCTTCGATCGGTGTATCGACCTGAATAAGAATCTGGGTTCCTGATGGTAACCCGGCTTCGGCAATATCAAGAATATTGCCGCTCAGATATGAAGAGAGACTGTTATCCCCTGCCATGTGCAGCAAGAGAACATGTTCATTCGGGAAAGCCCCGGAGTTACCCAGGTGAAGAGAGTCTGCCATTGAAACATAGGCGGCTTTGACTTCAGGCACTTGATCGAGGGCCTGCGCCGCCAGCTTTGAAGGAAACTTTTCGAGAACCTCGGCAATTGCATCGACAGTTGCGGCAATATGCTCGGTTTTAAGTTCTTCGGGCCTGATACGCCGGCCGTATTTTTCGCGCAGGCACCTTGCAATCATCGAGCATGCAGTTGACCGCAGATCGATCGTAACCTCGACTTCTCCGTATAAACCGGCAGAAGAAGCAGCCATCCACTCAAGAACCAGATTACTGTTGACACTGTGCCGGCAGAAAATCACTACCTGATCTCTGATGCTGACGGGTTCAAGCACAAAACGCCCCTGTTCATCGGCATCAACTGCTTTGGATGTGTCATCCTGGATCGTTATCGAGAACGGCCGCAAATCAATAATAGATGGGGTTATTCCACCGAGATCCGGGTGCATGGCCACATCTGCCAGGTTGATGACACCCGACAACCTGAGGTCAGTTGGAACCGGAAAATTATAAATCAGCGTCGGCCCTGACTCGCCAGAACAACCGGTCAGGACAGACGCTGCAACAATAAGAACCAGAAGAAAAACATTCTTCAGATTACTCAATACTGATTCCTTAAGTTATTTCAATGGTTCAAGATGGGTTTGGCCACCCATATACGGCCTGAGAACCTCTGGAATACAGATTCTACCGCCCTCGTCCTGAAAATTTTCGAGAATCGCAAGCCAGGTTCGGCCCACAGCCAGACCTGAGCCATTAAGAGTATGAACGAATGCGGTTTTTGCCTTGGCATCATTGCCTTTGAATCTGATTCCGGCACGGCGGGCCTGAAAATCTTCAAAATTACTGCAGGAACTTATTTCGCGATAGGTATTCTGAGATGGCAGCCAGACCTCAATATCATAGGTCTGTGCCGCTGAAAACCCGATGTCTCCGGAACACAGGGCAACAACCCGGTAAGGCAAACCGAGAAGACGTAAAATTTCTTCAGCATTATCGAGGAGCTTTTCGAGCTCATTTTTTGAATCTTCGGGCCGGCAGAATTTTACCAGT
>JAQUZA010000122.1 GCA_028691595.1 Candidatus Rifleibacteriota bacterium | reverse complement strand
GTTAATCAGGCTCGCCCCAAAGAAGCCAGAAGTGATCGTCCCCGCACCGGCGGCGGCTTTCGCAGCAACAGCGGCGGCGGCTACGGCAATGACAGAGGCGGCTATGACAAAGGCGGTTACGGCGATAAAGGCGACCGCGGTTATAGCGATAGAGGCGATCGCGGTGGTTATCGCGGTGGCAGAGGCGGCGACCGCTAATAAATTTTAAAATTCAGTAATAACTAACAAAACCGCTCCGGCAACGGGGCGGTTTTGTTATACCCGGCCCGGCCCAGATCAAGACTGGTCCAGGTCGAGATACATTTCCTGATGCTCGATACCCGCCTCTAAAAATTCGTCCCCGCTTGCGACAAAACCAAACGTCGCATACCAGCCAATCAGACGTTTTTGCGCATGAATAGCAACTCGACGACAAAGGCTGTTACCCGTAACCATGCGTAATAACTCATTAACGACTATTTTTCCGAGACCGGTGCCACGAAACTCCGGCAGAACCGCAACCCGACCAAGCCGCCACAAACCTGCAATATCTGCATCAGCGAAGATACGGCCGGTTGCCGCCGCGGTATTATCACAAAACACCAGCACATGAGTAGCTTTGCTGTCAAATTCATCGCGTTCAAGCTCAACCGGAACACGCTGTTCATCAACAAAAACTCTGGTTCTGATCGCCAGCGCCACCGCAAATTCGGGCTGCAGACCCTTAAAAACTATAATTTTGTTTTTCATGCCAGTTTTCCAATTCTCTGCGATTTGCTTCAATATAGCACAGTTATCAGGGGCATCAATCTGCCACGTTTTTGTGCATTCTTACATGTGAATTACCGGTTTGCACGGGCATTTTTGCATTTTTTCTGAAAATGCTATGAAGTTTCACCACCCTATGGTAGATCACAATCTGCTCTGCCGGTTACACCAATATTTTGCTGTGCTTTGGGGTAATCACGAAAAAGGCCCTGTTATTTGTGTTTCTGATGCTTTTTTTATCTTCGATCCAGGCTGAGGCACAATACCGGCAACGAAATTCTAACCGGTCACGGCAACCTCAGTTTTTCTGGCACAGACGTTTCAGCCGGTATCTTTGTTCTCAACGGCCCCGGAAAAATTGGCAAAGACGGTGAGTTCTTGCGCTGACATGCTCCCGGCAACTTTTACAGCCGCTGTCAAAGCTTTTGACAGCGGCTGTTGCTTTATTCGCGCTTTTGCTGCTGCAAGGTCCAATTTTTTTTAAATAGCCTAAGATTGTTTGCTTTTGCCTATTGACTAAACAGAAGCTTTCAGCTAAAACAGACTGACTAGTCAGTCTGTTGATTTTCTGCAAAATCCGTTCTGGCTGAAATACTTCTGAAAGATGCGCCATGTCAAGACAACCAAGCAAAAAAGACCTTCTGCTCGAAGCGGGGCTCGACATATTTTTTGAAAAGGGCTTTGAACGAGCCACAATTGACGAAATCGTCGACCGGGCCAACTGCGGCAAAGGCACCTTTTACCGTTATTTCCAGAGCAAGGAAACACTGCTTAATAAGCTGGAAGAACGTTTCAGAAAAGCAATTATGCAGGAACTCGAAGAGAACTGCCCATTCAGCCTGCCTGTAGAAGAATTTCTGCTTGCAGCCCTGAAAACGTTCGTCAGGGTCTTCAAAGTCAATCACCGGCTTGGCCTGGTCAAATTTGCCCATGATCAACAAACGGGTATCAAGCTTAGCGAAGACGACAAAAACCCTGCCGGCATGATTTACCTCGAAAACTATATCAAACAATCTATTGCAGAAAAAAAGCTGAGAGAACTTAGCGTGCCCTCATTTAAAGCGGTTCTTTTCGGTGCGGTTCACTTCTTTGTTTTCAGAGATTTCAAACTTGGGATTTCTTTGTCAGAGCGCGAGCTCAAAGACACAGTGGATTTAATTTTAAACGGAGCATTACCATCATGAGCCAACGCACAATTCTGTTTCTGTCAATTCTCTTAGTGTTCTGTCTGCCGCAAGTCCATGCAGCCAATCTGGCCGAACTCGTCGCCACTGCTCTTGAGCGCAATCTCAGTCTGAAAATATCTGAGCTCGAAATCGAGCAGAGCTTTATCGATGAGAAGAAGTCTTTTAATGCCATGGTTCCCGATGTGAATTTCATCATCAACAAGACCCACAAAGACTTTAAGGATGCCTATCAGAAAAGCAGTCCCGGCAGCATTGACTCGATGCTGACTTATGCCCTCAAACTTACGCAGAGCTACCCCGGGCTTGGCCGGATTCCCCTCATTCAAAAAGAAATCACCCAGCTGAAGACCCGGATGAAGAAAATCTACAAAGAAAACCAGAAAAAGCTGGTTCTGCGCAATCTGACGCAGATCTATTTCAAAATGGTGCGCGATCAGGAGTTGATCAAAATTCACGAAACCGATCTCGCCCTGATTGCCGCCTTGATGAAAGTGGCCAAGCTCAATGAAGAACTGGGACTGGTGCTGCATAACGACATTTTGCGCATCGAAGTCGAACAGTTGAACTCGAACACTGAGCTGATCAAGGCCCAAAACAGCCTCGGCGATCTTAAATATGATCTGGCTGCCATTCTCGATAATCAAGACCCCGAGGCCATGAAGCTCGACCTGGCTAAAGGCCTAAAGTTTGCGCCGGCCAGTTACACCTGTGCTGAGCTGCTTGAAGAGCTTTTTAAAATAGACAACGATATCAATCTTGCCAGAAATGACCTTAAAATACTCAATAAAACGGTTCGTTCAGCTCGCAGTGCCAATCTGCCCACCTTAACCATCGACGCGTCATACAACCACGGGCGCGAGATTGGCCCGATTGAAGGCACAAAAGACTTCACAACCACCTTCATGCTCACGACTCCGGTTTATAACGGCAACGACATCGAAAATGCCGTGCGCCTCGCCCAGAAATCAGAAGAGATCGTCAAACTTCGCGTTCAAGATCTTTCAAACAGCAAAAAGGCAATTCTCGAAAAAGCGGTTGCCGACTACAACGAAGCACTTTCACGTATCAGTTTTGCAGAAAAAATGGTTGAGCAGAGCTACGAAAATATGCGCATCGTCTTTACCAGATATCAGGAAGGGGCCTCGTCAATTGTTGAACTCGTCGATGCCCAGCGCCTGCTGACCAATTCTTCTCAAACTGCGATCAAGGCCTATTACGACGAGCGCGAACGCCTGGCAGAAATTCTTCTGATCATGCACCGTTTCGACGAGATAGCAAAACTCGACGAAAATGCTTCCCCACTAAATACCGACTTCCTTATGCAGGCACTCAATATCGGAGCAGAAAAATGAAAAACACAGTCAAAGCAGTCCTGGTTACCTTTCTCTCTCTCGCAACCATTGCATCAGCCCAGGTGAATGTCGAAACCGTCAAACCCCAGAACGGTACAATCAGAAAACTTCTGCAGTTCACCGGTGAAACCAGACCGGTGGTTGAAGCTTACGCCGCCGCCGATGTCAACGGCCCGGTCGCGCAGATAATGGCCGAAGACGGTCAAAAAGTCACACTTGGCCAGCCGCTCGGCAAAATCGACGACATCCGCTTTGCCATTACCCTCCGTCAGATGGAAGCGGCTCTTGAACGCGCCAAACAGGAATTTCAGGAAGACGAAAAAGACTTTGAGCGCAATAAAACCCTTTTTGACAGCAAAGCCATCACCCAGAAAAGTCTCGATATGGCCCTGACAAGCTTCATCAAAGGTAAAACTACCCTAAAACAAGCACAGGCAGACTTCGACAAGGCAAAACTCGACCTGGACCGCTGCATAATCAGATCGCCGATTACCGGTTATTTCGTTGACAGATCGATTGAACTCGGGCAGGCCATGGCACGCGGTCAGAACATGGGCAAGGTCATCGACCTCGATGACATCTATGTCGATGCCCGTATTCCTGAATCAGAGATCAGAAACATTAAAACCGGTCAGCTATGCCAGATTGAGGGCAAATATGAAGGAAAAGTCGAGCACATCGATCTTTATGCCGACAGTTCACGCTCGTTCAAAGTAAGAATAAGGGTCAAAAACCCTGACCTGTTTTTCCGCGGCAACATGTTTGTTAAAGGCAACATTACTCTTGAAAAATATGAAAATGTTCCGCTGTTTCCGTCGCAGGCGATCAGAAACTTCAGAGGCGATCTTTTTGCCTTCACTGTCATCGGGGGCAGAGCCAAAAAGCACAACATAACCCTGATTGCTCAGGAAGGTGATCTGAGCTACGCCAAAGAATTGGTTGAAAACGATGAAATAGTTACAGTCGGCCAGGATGCCCTTGATAATGGCAGCGAAGTGATTGTCCGAGTCAATGGCAAAAATGGGAATGGTAAAAGTAACGGTAACGGCAGCAGTAACGGCAAAAGCAGTAATCAAAGCAAAGAAGAGAACTGAACATGAGCATTCCAAGAACTTCTATTTCGCGGCCCGTTTCGGTAACGATGCTGATGCTGGGTATGGCCCTGATTGGCATCGGCGCGTTCTTCACTCTCAACGTCGCTCTTTTTCCCAATATCGATATTCCGGTGGCCTTTGTTCTGGCACCCTATGCCGGTGTTGACCCGGCCGAAATCGAAACGATCGTAACCAAAAAAATTGAAGATGAGATCAACTCGGTCGAAAACATCGATAAGATTGAATCATACTCTTCAGAAGGCATTTCGCAGACGGTTATCAACTTCAAATTCGGCACCGATCTTGATCTGGCAGCTGTCGACCTTCGCGCCAAGGTCGACCAGGCCAAACGCGAACTTCCACGCGACATGGAGCAGGTAACCGTTTCAAAGGTTGACATCAACTCTTTCCCGGTTTTAAACATCGCCCTTGGCGGTGACTTTGACCTGGTCGAACTGCGACGTATCGCCGACCGTGAAATCAAACCAGCTTTTCAGCAGATCGGCGGGGTTTCGAACGTCGAAATCAAAGGTGGTCTCGAGCGCGAAATCAGGGTCAAAATATTTCCTGACCGCCTGCTTGCCTATGAATTGACCATCGACGATGTCATCACAGCAGTCAGCAAAGACAATCAGAATACTCCACTTGGCAATATCAACGAGGGCTCATTCAAGTATCTGCTACGCTCTGAAGGGCAGGTTAAGAACCCGCAGCAACTCGGCAGCATCATCATTAAAGAGATCAACCGCCGGCCTGTATATCTCTCAGAAATCTCAAACATTGAAGACCTCTACAAAGAGATTGAATCAACTTCCCGTATCAATTCGCAGCCTTCGGTTACCCTCGAAATTAAAAAATCTGCGGATGCCAACCCGGTTTTGATCTCAGATGCAGCTCAGCGGCTGATTCCAAAGCTTGTCGAAAAATACAAAGGCCGACTCACCATTACGATTGGTAACGACCAGACCGCCTTCATCAGAGACACAATTCAAATGGTAAAAGACAACGCCCTGATGGGCGGATTGTTCGCTATCATTGTTCTGTTCACGTTTCTGCAGAACTACCGCTCGACAATTATTATCGGCACCAGTATTCCCCTGGCCATCATTACAACCTTCGGCCTGCTCAGCCTGAAAGAAGACATATCCCTGAACCTGATGACCCTGGGGGGCCTTGCTCTCGGCATCGGCATGATGGTTGACAACGCCATCGTCGTCATGGAAAACATCTACCGTTTTTATGCCGACAACCCTTCTGGTGACCGTAAAGAACTGGCAGCAAAAGCCTCCGAAGAGGTTTTAATGCCGGTTATCGCCTCTACCGCCACCACCGTTGCTGTTTTTCTGCCCATCGGCTTTGTTCCGGCGGTTGTTGGGGAAATATTCTTCAATATGTCGCTGGCAATAGTCTTTTCGCTGCTGGCATCACTGGTCGTCGCCATTACCTTTATGCCGATGCTCTGTTCGAGATTTCTTGTTCTCGACGGCCCTTTCATCGAGACCATTATCGTTCGCATGTACAGGGCTTTGTTTCGCTGGCTGCAGACCCACCCTCTCAAATCTCTCAGTCTTATTCTCGCGCTCTTTCTGTTACCGGCTATCGGCTTTTTTAGAGGGCTGAACAACCAGGCAATAATTCAACTACTGCAAAAGACCCCTCTGGCGGGTCACGAATTCAGCCCAGGTATTGACAGTCTTCTTGGCTCGGCAATCCTGCTGTTAACACTGACCTTGCTTCCTCTTGTCGTCGCTGTCTTCTTCAAGATCTTCAATTTTCTGACCGCCAGAATCCTGTTTCCGCTGGTAGACATCATAATCATGAAAGTATTGCGAACCCTCTATCTCAAGGTTCTCAATTCTCTTTTACACCACTGGTATTTGCGCCTTGGCTACTGCGCCCTGATTCTTGCCCTGTTTATTTTCAGTCTGAAAATGCAGCCAGCCATGACATTTTTCCCGGCAATGGACCGCGGCGAAGTCAGCGTTGAATTTGAAACCCCTGAGGGCACCAGCGTCGAAAAAACCGACGAAATTACCCGCCAGATCGAAGAGATTTTCCTGAAAATACCTGAAGTCAGCAAGGTTATTACCAACTCAGCAGTTGGCAAGGGAACTCTGGCGATTAAACTCACCCCCAAAAAAGAACGCACCAAAACTACCAATGATATTGTTCGTGATGCCCGCCTTCAGGTCGAAACAATTGCCGGTATTCGCACCATAAACTACAAGGAACCGGGTATGGGCAAACCTTCACGCGGCAAATCGATACAGGTTGAAGTCATGGGCGATGACTTCACGATAATGGAAGGCATCTGCATGGAAATATACGAGCGCATCAAAGATGTGGAGGGTTTGAAAGACCTTGAAAGCGGAATCAAGGCCGGCCGCCCTGAGTTCAGACTGGTCTTTGACCGCGAAAAAATTCGTGATATGGGCCTGAGTCTGGTCAAAATTGCAGAAATGGCCCGCAGCCACGTCTACGGAACCCTGGCCGGCAAATATCGAGAAAACAATGATGAATACGACATCAGAGTCGAAGCTGCCGATCTTTCGAAAGACAAGATTGCCCGCATCAAAGATCTTGAGATATCACTCGAAAAGGGTAAGTTCGTTAAATTGTCTCAGGTTGCTGAATTCAGACCGGCGAGCGGTTACAGCACCATCGAGCGCAAGAACAATGCCCGCCGAATGATAGTTCAGGCCGACCCTGACAAACGCGCCATCGGGGCCATTACCTCAGACATTACCGACAAAATAAAAGATATCAAACTCCCGCCGGGCTACAGCATTAACTTTGGTGGCGAAAATGAAGAGATGGTCGAAGCATTTACCTACCTGGGCATTGCCCTGATTGCATCGGTTCTGCTCGTCTACATGATTATGGCATCACAGTTCGAATCACTGCTTTACCCGTTTCTGATTATGTTCACCATTCCCCTTTCCTACATCGGTGTTGTAGGTGGCTTGAGGGTTATGGGTTTCGACTTCAGCGTCACAGCAATGATCGGCATCATCATGCTCGCCGGCATCGCCGTTAACAACGGAATCATTCTCATTGAATACATTCTGCAGCGCCGTCGCGAAAACAGCGACAATGATATCGATGCCGCCCTGGAAGCAGGAAAATTGAGATTCAGACCGATTCTGATGACCACCTTCACCACCCTGCTTGGGATGTCACCTCTGGCGCTGGGCATCGGTGCCGGAGCCGACTTTTATCAGCCCCTCGCTATTTCGGTTTCGGGCGGCCTGCTGGTATCAACCCTGATAACCCTGACTTTTGTACCGACGATCTTTATCATGGCAGAAAACACTCTCAGGTTTGTCAAATCATTCTTTGAAGGCTTTACCAGATAAAAGTCACTAATTGAATCGATAAAGGCGGGGTTGAATAAACCCCGCCTTTATTGTAAAATAGCTGCCCGACAATTATGCAAATGGTTGACAACCAGAAGAAGGAAAGACATGAAAACACAGCAGAATAAATTCGAAATTTCGGTGAGCTCTGAAATTGGCGAACTCGAAGGTGTAATTCTGCATACTCCTGGCCTCGAAATTGAGAATATGACACCGGGAAATGCTGAACGCGCCCTTTACAGCGACGTTCTCAATCTTTCGGTAGCGTCTCTCGAATACGATGAACTGAGAATCGTTCTCGAAAAAACCACCCGCGTATTTCAGGTAAAAAAACTGCTCGAAGGTGTTCTTAACAATTCCAAGGTCAGGGGCAGCCTGCTTGAGCGCATCTGCCGCAATGAAAACGCCAGCGATATTCTGCCTGAATTAGAGGCAATGCCTGATAAAGAGCTGTGCCGATGCCTGCTTGAGGGCGTGCTGATGAAAAAAGACAACCTTTCACGCTTCTTGAGCAACGAGCGTTACTCACTTCGACCCCTGCATAATTTTTTCTTCACACGCGATCTGGCAGTTGCAATAAATGACTGGATGCTGATCTCGCGCATGGCCAACAAGGTCAGAGGGCGAGAAGCCATGATCATGGAAGCAATCTTTGATTACCACCCGATGTTTTCGGTCAAAACCCTCGATATGAAGGCTGTAGAATCAGCACACATCGAAGG
>JAQUZA010000121.1 GCA_028691595.1 Candidatus Rifleibacteriota bacterium | reverse complement strand
CGATACGCATCTGCATTACCGCATCCTGGCGGGCGTCGATGCGGGCAAGCAGCCCGGCATTGCCCATGAAACGCAGGTAAAGGGCAATCAGCAGTGCCGACATCAGCAGCACTGCCACCATCGCCATACCGCTAGAATTTCTGCAGAGCCGGGTTTGCATAGGGCAACCAGAAAGCCGTTTCGTAAGATTTTTGCCGGTCATCATCATCGCGGGTAACAAAACGCAGGGCGATACATTTAGCCGGCGGCAACACCGACGAAATACCGGAAACCTGGAACCAGGAGACACCGTCGAAGTAAAAAAGCTCAATACCGGCCAGACCTTCGAGAAAATAGCTGCGCGACACCGGTGGCAACTCGCTGCCGGCACTAACCAGCCGGGTCACGGTGCGCACCAGTTTGCGTTCACCGGGGTCGTAGCGCCATTCTACCCGCTTGGCACCACCGGGGATACTGTCGCGCACCAGCAGTTCATCACGGGTGGTCGTATAGGCAAAGAATTCGTTGCCGCCGAGAAAAGTGTAATCGGCACGGCTGTTGTCGAGAAGCATTTCGCCGAGTTCCTTGCGGATAATTTCGCCGCAGAACTCGATTTCGCGGTCAAAGACGCTGACGTCGGCGGCGGTGCGCGAAATCTTCGCCATGCCGGTCAACAGGCCACCGAGCAAAACAAAAAGCACCGCCAGCAATGCCAGAGATATCAGGGTTTCAACGAGAGTAAAACCGCCCGGTCGTTGCACTACATGCCCTGAAACGGACCTGGTCGGTCTGAAAATCATGAATACTGGTTTTACCCGTGCCGTAACAGGCTCAGCCAAAGTTTTTTTCACCGACTCAGCCGCCGTTATATTATCATCAGCCGCCAGTCTGCCCGGTCCCTGTGTCAACATCTTTGCATCACGCTCACTGAGGCTGCCCTGGCCAGTCGAAAGGGTCGGGTTATTTTTGTTCATTGCCAGCCTTCTTCTGTTTTGGGGGATGTTGATACAACAGCGTTTCGAAAGAGACCTGGTCGTTTTCCCAGCCCTGCTGCCAGGTCACGTTCAGACGGTAACTGAACAGGCCGGGCGGGCGATTGGCGATCTCTGCCGGGGCGGCAACCGTTTCGTTCCAGCCGTAGCCGGGGAATTCGGTGCCGAAAATGCCCGAACGATGACCGATAACCAGAGGTTCCACCTGCGCCTGCACCAGGCGGCGCCAGGCGAGATTGCGGGCCAGCGAGGCATTGCGGGCCCTGACCAGGCGCCGGGTCAGGTAGTTGGTTCCCTGTGAGAGGGCTCCGGTGACGAGGGTCAGAATTGTCAGTGCCAGCAGCACCTCAACGAGCGTGACACCGGTTGTTTTCCTAGCGCGCATGTTTGCCGGCCCCCGGTGTAGCGAACTGATCTGCTTCTTTGATCAGATTGGCGTCGTAGGCCCTGACGCGCATGATTCTGGTTTCGCCGGTCTCGTTGTCTGAAAAGCGCAGCAATGGCGTCTCGCAGAATCCCTCGGGCATTGTCTGCCAGCCTTTTTCGGGCCATTCAAGGCTGCAGCCGGCCGGCTGCGTGACCGGGCGCAGCAGAACGCTCATTACCGGGGTGAAGGTCGCATTTTCTTCCTTGAGCGGCACGAGTTCGTTCTTTTCGTTGCGCTGAACCTGGTAGCGCCGGCCTTCATAGACCGATTGTTCGAAGGTTTCGCGGCAGAGCAGCGAGACTTCGAAAACAAACTGGTCGAGCCGGTCGCGGCGGATAAAGGCGGCGGCAGACGGTAGAATGACGCCGGCCATCATTGACAGAATGCCGAGAACGACGAGCAGTTCGATCAGGGTGAAGCCCTGGCGGTTATTTGCGGCCAATGTTCCAGTTTTCGATGTCGGCGAATTCGCCTTCACCGCCCTGCATACCGTCTTTGCCATAGCTTACCAGGTCGAACTCAGGCAGTTTTACGCCAGGTGAGAGATAGACAAAATCGTGGCCCCACGGATCTTTGGGTAGAATACCCTTTTCGAGATAGGGGCCTTTCCACTTGGAGGGCTGTGGCTCGCTCGATGGCTTGGCAACAAGAGCCTGAAGTGTCTGCTCGGTGGTTGGGTAAAAGCCGTTATCGGCATAATATAGGGCCAGAGCACTTTCGAGGCTACGAATCTGCAATTCTGCCGTCTGACGACGGGCATCTTCGGTGCGACCCATAAGACGCGGCAATACCAGGCCGGCCAGCAAACTTAGAATAACCAGAACCACGAGCAGTTCAATCAAGGTGAAACCGCCACGATCAGTTTTCATTTGTTGAGCTCCCTCCAGAACAAACCTTCTACTTTTGGATGATGATACAACAGAGGGGCCACTGATACAAGGGCAACCACGGATGAACAGGGCAAACGCACTAAAACACTTCAAATCCTCAATTGGACTGGATTCCCGCTTTCCCCCTTTCGGGGACAAGCGCGGGGACATGATTTGTTTCCGTCATTCCGGGCGTAGACCCGGAATCCATGAATTTAATGCGTTTGCCCTGCACGGATGAACCGGGAATATTATTTGAATTTGGCAGGCCGGAAGAAAGAGAAAAAGTTACCACTGATGAACACTGATGGACACGGATGAACTGAGATTTGAATTGATTGTTTTGATGGAGATGGGAATATGTTAGTATGCTGGCATGCCTGATGAGATAAAGCCGATTCCTGATGTCGAAAAAGCGCCGGCCGCAGATACAGTTGCGGCCGGCGAAAGCGCTGAAACAGCAAAAAAGGCGGACGAAAATGCCACGCCCGACTCAGCGCCACCAATCAGCCTTGCCGATGATCTTGCCCAGCTTGAGAAGTTGAACCTGATGCGGGCTGTGATGTTGCGTCTTCAGGGAGGCCGGCACCCCAATGCTCAGGTAGATGCCCTTCTTAAACGGCGGTTTGATTTTAAAACTGAGGATTTTCAGGGGCCTTATGCAATCAGATTGATATGCACCCTGATGATGATATTCCTGATCTGCATAATCCTGTGGGGCATCGTATGGCTCGTTTCAACTGCCATGGAGCTGAATTCCTTTATCCAGATGATGTCTATGGCCATGGCGACTCTGATGGCCGCTGGTGCAGGGGTTGCCATATTTCACCCCGCGTCGGTTCCTGACGAAAAACTGCTTAAAGAGGCTATTGCACATCGCATGGCCGAGCTGAAGGATCTTGGCGCAAGCCTTCAGTTTGAACAGGAAGAAGCCAACGCTAAAACCGCAAAGTCTTCAGCCACAGAAAATTTGAACGAAGGTGAAACTGCCGGTTCTGAGAACGACCTCACCGATGAAGCTGACAGACAACTTGATGCCGTGGCTCCAGAGACAATCGAACCAAATGTCGATCAGTAAAGTTACTTGCAAAATTATGTTTTGGGGTGATTAGAGATGCTTCGAACTTTACTAGTGCTCAGTCAGCATTGAACATGCAAAATCAGCGTCCTCGACTTCATCCCCGCGCTTGTCCCCGAAAGGGGGAAAGCGGGGATCTAAGCCTTTACAAATAAGATTCCCGCCTTCGCGGGACGATTTTAATGAGTCTCAATCTGTGCATTCAATTGTGACGACGGACTATAGGCCATCAGCAAAGCACGAAAGCGAATAAACATGCAAAAACCTACTGCAGTTAAGAAACTGGCGCAACAGATTGTAAGCATTCTTGGAACAAAATACCCGGCACCAGAATGCGCTCTTCACCACGAAAACCCGTGGCAGCTGCTTGTGGCAACGATTCTTTCGGCACAATGCACTGATAAACGGGTTAATATTGTAACCCCTGCACTTTTTAAAAAATTCACCACCATCAAGGATTTTGCGGGGGCAGAGCAGACTGATCTTGAACAGGCTATACACTCTACTGGTTTCTATCGCAATAAGGCAAAAAACATCATCGCCTGCGCCAGAGCATTGCTTGATAAACACAAGGGCAAGATCCCGGAAACTCTGGAAGAATTAACCGAACTGCCCGGCGTGGGGCGTAAAACCGCAAGCGTCATTCTCGGAACCGCCTTCGGCAAAGCAGAAGGTATCGTGGTCGATACGCATGTAATTCGACTGTCACAGCGCCTGGGTCTTTCAAAAAACAGTGATGCGGTGAAGATAGAACAGGATCTGCTACAGATTATCGATAAACAGCACTGGATAGCGTTCTCACATCTGCTGATTCTGCACGGGCGCGAGCGTTGCCCTGCCCGCCGCCCTGACTGCGACAACTGCGAACTGCAAAAGATCTGCCCGAAGAATATTTAAACTGCCCCACTTTAACCACCCTGGCGAGCTCAGTGAATGGTTTAGTTGCCTAGTGGTCTGTCAAAGTTTAACTTGCAAAATCAACAATTTCCACGTCATCCCCGGGCAAGCGGCGATCTAAGCCGGTATTGATGAGATTCCCGCCTGCGCGGACGGTAAATATACACATTCGAGGTTGACAAAGGGCCAGGCATTTGTCTACTCAATGTTAATAGAGGACTAGCGTGCTCAGTGAACGATTTAGGTCAGATATTACGGAGCGCTTCGAGTTCGATGGCATACTGGTGGGCACCGAGGCCGGTCAGCAGGTGAACGACACCATTTTCGAGGGGCATGATTCCCTTAACACCAGAAGCAAGAAGTTCTTCTTTGTCGATACTGTCTGATTCTTTGAGAATTATGCGCAAACGGGTTTCAGCGCAGGCAGTTACCGAAGTAATATTTTCGCAACCCCCGAGAGCTTTCAGCCATTTCTGGCATTTGGCTCGAGCATCAGGGTCAGCAACAACAGCGGCAAATCCGGCAACTTCAACCGATGATCGCGCTGTTGGCCTGCTGTCTAGTTCGGCTTCAGCACCGGCGGTTTTAAGGTATTCTTCAATATCGGTTTTCAGATTCTCGGAACGGGTACCGAAAATAGCCTGCAGACCGCTTCCGGCTTCAACAACACCTACCGCACCAAGCTGCTTAAGGCGTTCAGGGTTGGCCAGGCTGAGGTCTTTGAGTTCCACGCGCAGGCGGGTTATACAAGCATCGAGGGTAAGAATATTGCTTTTGCCACCGAATGCCAGCACCAGCTGGCGGGCAAATTCGTTTTCGGCAATAATTCCCTGGTCGATTTCGGCTTCAAGCTCTCGACCTGGAGTTTTCAGGTCAAATTTCAAAATGAAGAATCTGAAAATGGAAAAATACATCAGCCCCCAAAGCGGGCCAATAATGAGAAGCCAGATGGCGTGCGTCGACTTTGAGAACAGCAGAACATAATCAAAAGCACCATGGGAAAATGTCATGCCATGCTTGATACCAAAAGCGATGCAAAGATAATAGGCCGCGGCAGTGAGCGCCGCATGAACACCGTATAACATCGGTGCCAGAAAAAGAAACGAAAACTCGATCGGTTCGGTAATTCCGGTCAAAAAGGAGGTCAGAGCTGCAGAACCCATAATACCGGCAATTTTGGCCTTGTTTTCAGGCCTGGCGGTGTACCAGAAAGCCAGGGCCGCAGCAGGCAGACCCCACATTTTAAAAAGATAACCACCCGCCATGTTGCCGGCAGTCGGGTCACCGGCGGCAAAGCGATGCAATTCACCTCTGATGAGTTCGCCGGCGGCGTTGGTGAATTCACCGACTTCGAAGAAGAAGGGAGCATTCCAGATATGGTGCAGCCCGAAGGGCAACAGGGCGCGTTCAACGACACCGTAAACGGCAAAGGCAGTGGCCGGGTCTTCAGAAGCTGCCCAGCGGGAAAATCTGGCAATCAGTGCCCCGACCGGAGGCCAGACAAAGCTCATCAGCATACCAATGCCAATAGCGGCAAAGGCAGTAAGAATGGGCACCAGGCGCTTACCCGAGAAAAAGCCAAGGTAAGCTGGCAGTTGCACGCGATAGTAGCGGTTAAACAGCCAGGCTGCGACCAGACCAATGATGATACCGCCCAGAACACCGGTGTCAATTGACTGCATTCCCATCACCATGCGAGTCTCAAGGCCAGAAGAAGTGGCAGCGACACCCATTGTGGCAACCATTACGGCGAAACCGACGAGACCGGCCAGGGCGGCAACCCCGTCATTACCGGTCAGGCCAAGACAGACTCCGATAGCGCAAAGCAGTGGCAGATTGGCAAAGATTGCCCCGCCCGCCTGAGCCATGGTTTTTGAGACGATTTCAGGCAGAAAACTGAAATTTGAACTGCCTATGCCCAGTAGCAGGCCTGCCACCGGCAGAACCGAGACGGGCAGCATCATTGATTTACCGATCTTCTGAAGCACTGCAAAAAGGTTTTTAAATATGCTGGTCATCAGTTTTCACCTCTGCTTTCTTCAAGCAGCTTTCTGAAAGCCTGCCGTACCGACCCGGCATCACTCATTCGAATTGCCTCACGCACAAGCTTGCTGCAGCGGTCAACCGATAGTCGGCGAACAGTTGCTTTAACAGTGGGAATTACCGGGATATCAACACTCAATTTGCCGATTCCCATGCCGATAAGAGCTGCGATACCTTCAAGATCGCTGGCCAGACCACCACAGACACCAACTTCAATCTGATGTTTCCGCCCGGCTTCCGCGACAATACTCATGAGTCGCAGCACTGACGGATGCATGGCATCGATCTGAGCCGCAAGTTTAGGGTGGCCGCGATCCATGGCCAGGGCATACTGCGTCAGGTCATTGGTGCCGATCGAGAAAAAACTGGCTTCAGAAGCAAATGTATCGGCGAGCAGCGCCGCCGCAGGAATCTCTACCATAATGCCGGCTTTTACCGGCGGGATGCCGATGGCTTCAGCGGTCTGCTGCAGGATTTTATTGGCCTGGTGCCATTCTGAAATATCGGCAATCATCGGAAACATAACCCTGACATCATACTGCTGCGAAACGCGCAATATGGCGCGCAGCTGGGTTATCAGAATCTCGGGGCGGTTAAGACAAACCCTGATGCCGCGTTCGCCAAGAAAGGGGTTTTCTTCTTTCGGAATCGGCAGGTATGAAAGGGGTTTATCACCGCCCACATCGAGGGTTCTGATGATAACCGGGCGATCTTTGCCCATTTTTGAGGCAACCGACAGATAAGCCTCATATTGTTCGTCTTCAGTGGGGGCAACGGCGCGGTTCATGAACAGAAATTCTGAACGCAGCAGCCCCACCCCTTCGGCACCAAGTTCAACTGCAAGGTTTGTCGATGCGGCTTCGCCAACATTTGCTGCCACAGTAATTCTGACACCATCTGTAGTTACCGCCGGCTCATCGGCATGGCGTTTCTTTTCGGCCCGGGTCTTTTCTTCGACGACCATGGTGCTCTCGACCGCCGCAACCTCGGCCTCATCAGGTTGAACCGTCAACAGACCATTATTGCCGTCGACAACGACCATCAGACCGTCTTCAAGATCGAGAGCCGCCGGGTCGAGCCCGACAATCGCAGGCAGCCCCATGGAACGGGCAAGAATTGCCACATGTGAAGTGGCACCGCCGGCAACGGTACAGCAGGCAACCACCAGTTCTTTGTCGATGCTGACGATATTCGAAGGGGTCAGGTCTTCGGCAATTATTACCTGTTTGTCGCTGACCTCGAGGGTTTTCTCTTCAATGGAAAGCAGAATGCGTAAAACCCTGAAGCCGACATCACGAAGATCGTTGGCACGGGCAGCAAGCAGCTGATTGTTAAGCCCCTGCAGTCGCATTGCGTGGGCATTGAAAGCTTTGTTCCAGGCAAAAGGAGCACTTTTTCCGGCAATAATTGCGCGTTCAACAAGTTCAAGCAGCTCAGGATCATCGAGAAGATCGGCATGGGCAGCAAAAATGGCTGCCCGCTCCGGGTTTCCGCCACGTTTCAGTTTGTCTTCAAGAGATGAAAGCTGAAGAATGGCTCTTTTAACGGCGTTGGTGAATTCTGCCTGTTCATATTTGCTGCCCCGGCCCTGTTCGATGATATCGAACTTTTCTGGTTTCAGTTTTAAAACCCTGCCAATGGCGACACCACGCGAGGCTCCGATGCCGGCAAGCTGGTTAATGGCTGTTTTTTCGCCTTTTTTGAAGGCTGTCTGCTGTTCGGCTGCGGCGGCATTGAGGTTTTCGCCCAGGCCTTCACGAAGTCTTGGAAGAATATGATCGACAGCTTTCTGGGCATCGGGGCCATTGGCGACCAGTACAATCTTATCGCCCTTTTCGACTTCAAGACCCATAACAGCTGAAACACTGCGGGCATTGGCAGTTCGATCGCCCTTCTGCAGATGCAGCTCACATTCGAACTGTCGGGCAAGACCGGCAAGAACCGATGCCGGTCGAGCGTGTAGACCCGATGGGTTTACAACCACGAAAGAGTCTGAGATGATTCGCTGGCTGTTGCCGCTCTGCTCGACCCTGGCGGGAGCAGCAGCAGGAATGACAGTAAAAATGACATCAGAGCAGGCATCAACGCTGCCCGTTTCCCTGAGGAGTTCGCTGATCGACTCTGGGTTGGTGACCACTACCTGAGTTAGCAGACTGCGGGCATTGGTGGCAACAAAATCGGCA
>JAQUZA010000120.1 GCA_028691595.1 Candidatus Rifleibacteriota bacterium | reverse complement strand
CCACCAACTACAAAGACTACAAGCTGCTGGCAGAGATATCAAAGGGCCTTGGCGGCGCGATGACCGGCCTGGAAATCTCGTCTCTGGCCCCGGCAGACCGCATGCAGGATAGAGGCTGGTAACGATCAGATGCTAAAAATCGGAATTCTCGCCCTTCAGGGTGCCGTCCGCGAGCACGCGGTTTCGGTGAAAAGGTGTGGTGCCGAAGCTGTTCTGGTCAAATCTGCTGAAGATCTCGGTCAGCTTGACGGTCTGATTCTGCCCGGTGGAGAAAGCACCACCATGCGCCGGCTGATTGATACATACAATATGCTCAAGCCTCTCAAGCAGTTTGCCATGCACGATAAGCCGGTTTTTGGAACCTGTGCCGGTCTGATTCTTCTGGCCCGAACCATTTCTGGCAGCGATACCAGCCACCTGGGCATAATGGATGTAGTTGTCGAACGCAATTCTTATGGCCGCCAGGTGAACAGTTTTGAAGCCTCTCTAAATATAAAAGATATTGGCAGAAGCTTTCCGGGTGTGTTTATCAGAGCTCCCCACATTTCTGAAGTCAGTGAAGGGGTTGAGGTATTGTGTGAGCACGAGGGCCGCATCGTCATGGCCCGGCAGAACTTGCTGCTCGCCTGCGCTTTTCACCCTGAGCTTACCCCAGACCAGCGTGTCATGGCCTACTTTGTAAAGATGGTAAGAGAAGCCGCTGCCACTGGGGCAAAAATACCCAAATAGTCGAAATCAGAGGGCAGAAACAGATAATCTGAAATCTCCAGGCAAAGAACCAGCCATGAGTGCCGGTTCTTTGCCTTCTTTGATTGCACCGGCAGCAGGGCTGTGGTATTTTTACGCCTAAGCTAAACAGAGGAGAGTTTATGAGTCAGAAAGACAGACTGTCGCCCAAGGCTTATGAAGAGATAGACGGCAAAGACTATCCAAGCTTCATACCAGCCAATGAAACCCCGCTTGAGTTTACCTTGAAGGCTGTGGTGATCGGCATGATCATCGGTTCGGTTTTTGGGGCCGCCAATGCTTATCTTGGCCTCAAGGTCGGCCTCACCGTATCTGCTTCGATTCCGGCAGCGGTAATGGCAGTGGCCATTTTCCGCATCTTTTTTAAACAGGGAACCATTCTCGAAACCAACATCGTTCAAACCGTTGGCTCTGCGGGCGAATCATTGGCCGCAGGTGTAATTTTCACCATTCCGGCCTTTTTTATCTGGGGTCTCGAGCCCTCAAAGCTCGAGATTACGGTAATGGCCATAACCGGCGGCGCGATCGGCGTGCTGTTCATGATACCGCTACGTCGTTATCTGATCGTTCAGGAGCACGGAAAGCTGCCATACCCCGAAGGAACCGCCTGCGCCGAAGTTCTGGTTGCAGGTCAGGGCGATATTTCAAAAGCAAAAACTCTTTTTCAGGGCATGGGAATCGGAGCTCTTTATCAGGCATTGATGCACAACCGCCTCTTTGGTCTCTGGAGCAAAGAACCGGCATCTCACATACCCGGGTTCAAAGGTGCTGAGATTGGTGCGGAAGTAACCCCCGAACTGCTTGGTGTCGGCTATATTATCGGGCCCCAGATTTCTGCCATAATGCTGAGCGGTGGTATAGTAGGCTGGCTGGTTCTGATTCCGCTGATCTGCCTGTTTGGTGAGCATTGCGCCTCACCTATTTACCCTGAAGTCAGCAACCTGATTAAAGACATGGGGCCGGGTCAGATCTGGTCACGTTACATTCGTTATATCGGGGCCGGCGGCGTGGCTTTTGCGGGTATCTTCTCACTGATTAAATCGATTCCGGTCATTCTTTCAAGTTTCAAAGCCGGTTTTTCACAGCTTGGCAAAAACTCCGGCGATACTGCCACACTGAGAACTGATCAGGATCTGCCAATGAGCATAATTATTGGTGGTGCTCTGTTTCTTGCTGCCGTAGCCACTATCTTTCTCAATATGTCGATTTTTCACTCATTCAGCATGTCAGCGATTGCCGGCATTCTGATTGTCGTCTTCGGTTTCTTTTTCGTAACCGTATCTTCACGCATTGTCGGTTTGCTTGGCTCTTCTTCAAACCCTATTTCGGGCATGACCATAGCAACCCTGCTTCTGACCTGCCTGATCTTCATTCTTGCCGGCATGGCCGATATGCCAAACGTGAAAATTGCCGTTTTGACAGTTGGAGCCTTTGTTTGTATCGCCGCCGCCATAGCCGGTGATACTTCTCAGGATCTTAAAACAGGCTTTCTTATCGGGGCAACCCCCAGGTATCAGCAGATCGGTGAATTCATCGGTGTAATTTCTTCGGGCCTGACCATGGGTTTTGTTATGTATCTGCTTAAAGATGCCATTACAACCGGCGAATTGCCGGCCCCGCAGGCAAACCTGATGAAACTGGTTGTCGATGGTGTCATAGGTGGCAATCTGCCCTGGAACCTCGTAATCAGCGGCATGTTCATCGCCCTGGGAGTCGAACTCCTCGGTATCAACTCTCTCGCTTTTGCAGTTGGTCTGTATCTGCCCCTGTCGCTTTCGGTTCCGATCATGGCCGGTGGCATAATACGCTGGGTTCTTGAAAAACGTACCTCTGACCCTGATCTTGAAGAAAAACGCGAAACCGGGGTGCTTTATTCGTCGGGTCTGATCGCCGGCGCGGCTTTAACAGGTGTTTTCATCATGGTTCTCATGGGTATTGCCGAAAAGAGCCCGGGGCTGCTTGAAGGAATCAACAAACCAGGCATTCATATCGCCTCTACTCAGCTCAGTAACGTCGAAATCAACGGGCAACCCATTGCAGGGAAATATCATAAGGTTTCCCCGGCTGTGTTCCCGGCAACTGACGATATCGTCGAAAAAATATCGCAGGCTAAAATTGCTCAACGCAGCCTGCAGGCCGTCACACCACCAGACACTGCAGCACTTGAAGCAAAGACTGCTGAAATTTCTGCTTTGAATGATGAGCTGCAAAGGGCCAAAACCCAGATAATCAGCGTTAAAGCCACAATCAACGGGAATGTTGTTGAGAAGACCGTTGAGCTTGGCAAATGGGATCTGGCGTATCTTTCGGCAGCCGATGGCCAGATTGAAGTTGGCGGCGAAGCTGCAGGCAGCCAGTCACGAGCTGTAATGGCTTTTCTGGCCTTGTGTGCAACTCTCGCTTACTTTGCCATGCGCAAACCTGTAAAAACAGACAATCAGTAAGCTGCATAAAAATACGCCCCGGGCTCAAATTCGAGCCCGGGGCGTATTTTTTATTCTTACTCTTACCAGAACTTCAGCTTTTTAATACCACTCCCGATTGCTCCGGCAACTGATCCCGCACCGCTGAGAGCACTCTGGCCAAAATCTACGATCTTCTTGCCCGCATCTCTGCTGAAGTTGGTAATACTGCTTACCGCTTCAGTAACTACTTTAGCTGACTGCTCGGCGGCTTGAACAACCTCATCGGCAACTTTGCCGGCTTCTTCAGCAATCTGGCCGGTGTATTTGCCGATCACTTCAGCCATGGCTTTGGCAAACTGTGCTGCCAGGTTTCCAGCCTGCTTAACGACTTCATCAGCAACCTTTTTAACTATGTCTGAAACAAAGGTTCCAGAGAGGCCAACGTTTTTTAAACTTATATCATTGGCCTTACCGAAAATTCTGAATTTTACGGTAAGCTCAGGTAATCTGGCACTTTTAAGGGACTCAAGAGAAGCCTTGATGTTAATGGCATCGATGCTGACAAGTGATTTGTTAAAATTGGCGACCAGATCACCGAACCCCGGCACGCTCTGCACCGAACTGATAACCTTACCCTGAATCGTTGTCAAAAAGCTGCTGTCGACGCTTCCAGAGAGATCCATTTTTTGTGAGGGAAGAAAACCCTTGTCGTTAAAATCGCAAACTCCCTGCAAAGTCACGGGCAAAACGCCGGCCAGATTGCCAGAAAGCTTTACCACAGAGCTTTTTCCCAGCTCCTGCAGGTAATCGAGCGCTGAACCGGCAACTTCGACACGACCTCTGATAGAACAGCTGTTGCCGCTTTTCTTGTGCTCAATTACGCATATTGGCCCACCATGGCTGTTTTTGCTGCCAAACGGAGCAGACAGGCTGATCGGCCCGATTTCCTGCTGTTTCATCATGGCAATGGCGGTAGTGTTTCCTTCGGGTGCAAACAAAACTTCGACATTGCCAACTTCGTTGCCGCTGATAATAAAATCGCCACGCAACCTGGTACCCAGCACCAGGTCAAGATTTGGCACGGTTTTTTTTGCTGCCATGAATTCGGCTTTTCTGATCTTGATGAGATCGAGAGGGAAATCAGGCTGAGGCAGAACAGAATTGGAGTTTCTGGTGGCAATACGATAGAAAAAATTGGCGACTTTGGTAATTTCATCCCATGAAATTTCGGCCAGCTGACCCTTGAGGCCCGCAAACCCTGGCATGGCAGGATCATAGGCACCCAGCATTTCAACCGGGCCACTAAGACCAATGTCCATGGCCCCCTTCAGAAACAATGTCGGGTCAATCTTGCCCGGTTTCTTGTCGTTAAAGCCGATATTGCCGCCAAAACCAATTTTCTTGAGGGTAAGACCATTAATACCCAACGGGTTTTTCCATTCGCCTGGAATTTCAGATCTGACGAGAACTCCCTTTGTCTTTGTATCAATCAGAGGAATATCAACAGCCAGATCGAGGTTGAGCTTCAGGCTGTCTGAAAGGCTTAAACGCAGATCAGCCAGCAAAATAAGGGTCTCGTTTTCCAGCTTGAATCTCGGGTTCTCAAAACCGAGAAAGTCAAAAACCTTCTCAATCAGGGCAAACATGTCTTTTGAGGCATTTCCGACACTGCCGGCAATCTTGTCGAATTCTTCTTTGAGGGTTTTTTCAGGGTCTGAAGAACCTTTACTGGTCTTACCATTGTCGACGGTCGAGGCATCAGACATCGATTCATCTGCATTGCCGGCCTCGGCGACCTGAAGATCGGGTGTGGCAGGCATGACAAAGCTCGTAGGTGATGAATCGCTGCCCGGTTGCCCGGTTTCTGATTCAGCAATACCGGGATTTTGTTTTAAAAAGGCCTGGCGCGATTCTTCATTAATGGTGTTGCGATTTGTTTCGAGATATAGATCGGTAATGCCTTTAACCACCTCTGTTCGCAGTTCATCAGGAGATTTGGCAGTTATAACCCATGCTTCTGACATCGGCATCGGCACAAGATTCAGGGCATCAATAAGACCACCACTGCGTATATCGACCCCCTGAAAAACGCACCCCTTGCCGCCAAGAACAAAGTCGCCACCACCAGAACCGCCGGTAGCAGAGCTTTCGTATTTGTCTTTGAGATCGAGGCTGCGGCCATTAAGCTTCATGAACTGAATCTTGAAGCCGTCGATCTGGCTGCCTGATCTGCCGCTGATACCAGCCACCGCATAACCTTCACGGGCAATCATAGAAAAAGAGCCGCCACCACCACCGCCGCGTTCATTGCCCTGCTTCTCCTCTTTTACCTCAGAAAACCGGCGATAAACTGGAGTTATGGCATCGATCAGTGAACCAGAGCGCCCTTTTAACCCGGCAAGATACCAGTCACTGTCTGGTGCAAGCTCAGAATAATTGTCGCCACCACTGCCGCCAACCGGAGAATCATTATAAAAACCCGCCAGAAATGTGCCGGGAGGAAGAGACGAGATATCGCCTTCATTACGACCGATTGCAAACAGCGAAAGCGGATTTTTTGCGCCAGAACCCTTGTCGTTCCAGACGGGTCGACTGGCGCGACCAGGAGCAACGTGATCTTTTCTCACGCAACGCAACGAGTTAAGAGAAGAAACCCTGGCCGGGTCTTTGTAATCTTTTGTAGCGACGAAGCCCAGCGCCACATAACCCTCTGGCGGAACCGGTCGCCAGATTGACAGATGCTGGCAATTCTTTTTAGCATCTTTATCGTTCCAGACTTCTTCATAGGCAACGGGTTTTTTGAGATCCCCGGAACCAGGATTATCAAGAATAATCATAGTTGAATAGGCTGGTTTGTCTTCACCGACGGCCAGTGAATCTCCGAGAAAAGCCCATCCTTTGGGCACTTTTGGCCTATGTATCGAGATATCCATGGCCACACCCAGGTCGCGGCTGCTCCATTCACGGTTAAATTCATTCAGATAACCGCATCTCAGGCCGCCCTTCGAAAAGATTGGCGTAAAACTGATTTCATCTTCAGCCGGCAGAATTTTAAGTCGCATGGCAATCGGAGTGTCGCTGTCAGCACGGGGTTGCCCATTAACAATTCTGACAAACATGCCGTTAACAGCCTTTAAAAAGATTTTTTCGCCTTCGCCAGAAAAAATCTGAAAAACCTGCGGGTTTCCGTTGCTGATTTCTTCAATGCAGAGGCGTGAATTTTTGTCTTTTGCATCTACGGCCAGCCAAAAGCCATTATCAGCCTGAAAGCTGAAGTTAAGGCCATCACTGCTCACCAGACGAAATCTTTCCCAGGTTCGTGCTTCAGAAGAGTCGGCGAGAATCTCAAAATCTTTATCCTGTTGAATAGAAAAATATTTACTGGCCGACTCAAGCATGAAACCGACAATCGTACCGGTCAGAAGTTTGGGAAGCTCGGCCTGATCGGCTGGTTGCACTTTGAGTTTTTCCCAGGTGTTGATTTTATCAGCTCTCACAAAGATGTCGCCGTTTGGTTCGACGCTCAGAAACTTGCCGTTCGCGCCTTTTAGGCTGTAACTGTCGCCGTCGTTGGCGACGAGCTCAAATGTTTCCCAGTCAAGGGGCCGGTTGGCAACGTTCAGCGGGGTTCCATCGGCATCTAGACGTGCCGAAGCATAGTTACCATGCACGCCAAAAAGAGCGACCCGATTGGCATCGACTCTGACGACCCTGATTCGTTCCCATGCCTGGGTTTTGCTCGCCGAGCCTCTTACGCTGCCGTTCTGATCGAAACTGATAAACTTGCCATTATGAGCGACAAGGTTGATATAGCTTCCGTCTTTCCAGAAATCAGCTGATTCTGCAGTCTTTTTTGCGACCTGCTTTTTTGCGGCGTTAATAAGCTGTGAACGCTCGAATTTGCGCAAAGAATCTTGAAACACCTGTGCTTTTGCGACTTCGACCTGAAAAAACACAAGCAAAAATACGAGCAGAACCCGCAAAACCTTTGTCATAAATTCTCTCCCGTGGTCATATATTTGCAACCGCCGGCAAATTGCCACTCTGTAACGGTAACTGACCTATTTTGATATTCTAACTCCATAGGATACAGATGACAATGATCTTTGTCAGGGAGACCAGAGACAGGGCCTAAAAGGCAGAAATGACGAGTCGAAACCATAAAAAGGCCTGAACAGAGTCAGTCAACTTTAACCACCGGCGATCGAGTTATTCTGAATCTTGATCCAGTCGTTGTTCTTCTTATTACCTTCCATCTTTTATTGTTTCTATAGGGTTGCTGCCCGCCTGAACCTGAGAAAAAGAAAAGGCGAAGCATATGAATACAAGCACCGCCACCAAGGTTTTTCGGTCAGACATATCGTAATACCTCGCCTTTTCTTTAATTCAGAACTCAGCAGAATCAGACTCAGAGCAAAAAGGGCCGCAGAGCGACAAGCACAACCAGAGCCAGGTCGGTTGTTTCCCCGGTGATTTTAAAACTGCTGTCAGAAAATTCTGTGATTTTCAGGCTGACATTTTTGTTCTTAACAGAAGTCAGCATGTGGTATCTGCCGCTGACTACGTTAATGCCGGAAACTTCAGCAATCTCAGTGATCTGTTCAAATACAAGATCCATGCCTTCGATCACTTTTCTGAAGCCAGTCTGAACATTGATATTTTCATCGAGTTTGCTGACCGGATGATCATCTTTAATAGTCACAAAAAAAAGTTTTCAAAAAGAGGAAAAATTCATTCCTTTAAAAACAGCTCGCTGCTGCGAAAAGGAAGACCCGAATAAATTTTCCAGGATCCGTCGATCAGCTTCCATCTGATGACAGATCTAGACCTGTAGGTGTGGCCATCAATAACAGAGGTCTTGTCTAAGGTTAAATTCTGTATTCTTACCTCCAGCAAAGTATCAGCATCGATAACATCGGGCTCGATGGTTTTTGATTCAATGATCGCAAAAGAAAACTCTGTAAATTCGTAGTTCTGAAGGTGACTGAGAAGGGTAATCTCAAATTCAACACGCGCACTCTGGCCCTGCATATCAAAAAACGGGTCAGCAATAAAAAGCATTACCGCCTGGTTTCTATCAATATTTGAACCGGTTGAGTTTTTCAGCGAATTGCTGATGCTGGTAAAATTAGCCGCCAACCGGGCCTCATCTGAAGCGTGACTTGCGGCATATTAAACCTCGGGGTGGCTTCGGTCTGGCTGTTGAACAAAATTTGATTATATTTCCTGATATGCGTATAATAGAAACAGGAGAAACATCATGACAAAAACCAGAATAAATATTAGCCTGGATCAGGATTTGGCTGATTTTGTAAGGCTT
>JAQUZA010000119.1:5821-8641 GCA_028691595.1 Candidatus Rifleibacteriota bacterium | reverse complement strand
ACGCAGGCTAAAAAACACAAAAGAAAAATTGCAATGACTTTTCGCATATTTACTCCCTGCTGCTTAATATAGTTATTATACCCGGCCCATGAAAAATAGTTTTTACTTTGCTTAAATATAAGAGGGCGAAACCCGGTGGTTTCGCCCTCTTACTTGCGAAAACAAGTTACTTCAGAATTTTTTTCAGCTCTTCTTCAAGCTTCCCGTTGCGCAGGTCAGTTGAAATTACTTTGCCTTCTGCATCGATAAGATACATTCCGGGGATGGATTGAATACCGTATGTCGGGCCAACCTCGTTTTCCCAGCCCTTGCCGTCAAAATACTGCGGCCAGGGCATTTCATTTTCTTCAATATATTTATCAAAGGCCGCTTTGTCCTGATCAAATGAGATACCGATAATTTCAAAACCCTTGTCTTTGAAAGCTTTGTAAGTTTTTACCAGTTCAGGCACTTCAGCGCGGCATGGTGGGCACCAGGTGGCCCAGAAATCAACGAGCAGAACTTTGCCTTTGAAACGCTCAAGGGTAAGATCTTTGCCGTCAGTAGTTTTCTTGCCGGCCGGAAAGGCTGGAAAAGGCTGTCCATCAGGTTTGCGAAAGAACGGATTGAGCATGCGTTCGGCAAACTGAACGATTTTCGGTTCTTTTGAGTTCAAAACTTCTTTAAGAAGGGCATCAAATTCAGGAGTTAATTCAGTTTTGCTTTGCTGAAAAAGCTGACCCGCAGTGACTATGAGGCTTTCTTTAATTTCACCGGATTTCCAGTTGTTGAGAAGACCAACAACTTCATTGATCATGCCGGAAGCGGCGCCAACCTGAATAAGTTCGGCATCGAGCTTTAGGCGATATTCGGGTTCTTTGAGGGTGGCTCTGAATTCAGGAGCCTTGGCAAAAACGTTCTTTGCATCTTCGCCGATGAGGGCTTTCATGTCTTCGGGACTTTTAATTTTGCCGGCTTGCCCGGCTTCCTGGATTTTTGCCTGGAGTTTGCCCAGATTTGCTTCGAGAAACTCAATTACCGGGGCGGGATTTTGCATCATTTCCTGTCTGAGCTGTGATGGCTCGAGCAGTTCGGGTTCAGCGAACAAACCAATCGACGCGCTTCCAACAAAAAGGCCGCAAACAAGGGCTGCAGTAACAAAGCGAGATTTCATTTTTATTAGTATCCTCAGATTAAATCAAACCACTCGACACCCCGCCATTATAGACGCGGAAAAAAATAAGTCAACTGCGTGCCGCTATTTTCAGAAGGGGCGCTCAAAAGAGTTGGCTAAACTCTTCTGATAGGGTTATAATCTGCCAATAAATAAACTTCAGGAGTGATTGAATGAAAGTTCAGCTTCTTAAATGTATGGCTTGTGGCAAAGAATTTCCCGATGCCCCCGATCGTTATGTCTGCGATGTCTGTGGCATCGATGGCATTCTTGACGTTGTTTACGATTACAGTTCGATCAGCATCAGCCGCGAAGAAATTGCGGCCTCAAAAAATTATTCACTCTGGCGCTATCGCAAAATGCTGCCAGTTCAAGACTCTACTCAGATCGCACCGCTTCAGGTCGGCTGGACACCTTTGTACAGAGCGACAGCGGTCGAAAAAATCCATGGTTTGAATAGCGTCTATATCAAAGATGATGGCCGCAACCCTACTGCGTCGCTAAAAGACAGAGCCAGTGCTGTCGGCATCGCCAAGGCCCGCGAAGCCGGAGCCACAACCATATGTGCCGCCTCAACGGGTAACGCCGCCAGCTCTCTGGCAGGTTTTGCTGCTTCCGCCGGTCTCAAAACCGTTATTTTTGTTCCCAAACGGGCCCCAAGAGCAAAAGTGGCTCAGCTCCTGGTTTATGGCGCAAAAACCGTAATCGTTGACGATACCTATGATCGTGCCTTTGAACTTTCTGTAGAAATAACCGGCAAATTCGGGTTTTATAATCGCAATTGCGCTTACAACCCATTCCTGGTTGAAGGCAAAAAAACCGTAGCCTATGAAATCTGGGAACAAATGGGCTTCGATATTCCTGACCGTGTATATGTTTCGATTGGCGATGGCTGTATCACCTCGGGCATTTATAAAGGGTTTTATGATTTGATCAAGCTTGGGCTTGCTGATCGCATGCCAAGAATCATCGGCGTTCAGGCAGCTGGTTGCAATCCGGTCGAAGTTGCCATGAAAACAGGTGAGTTTGTCGCCCAACAGGGCAACACCATCGCTGATTCAATCGCTGTTGGTATTCCACGCAACCGGCTTAAGGCAATGCGTGCCCTCAAAGAATCAAACGGTGATTGTATCTCGGTTACCGATGACGAGATCAAGTCTTCTCTTCTCGAAATGCCGAGAACGACAGGTGTTTTTGGTGAACCGGCTGGTGTGACCGCCTTTGCCGGCTTCAAGAAGCATGTCATGAACAGCAATATCAAACCCGACGAAAAGGTTGTCATTCTGATAACCGGAAATGGTCTGAAAGATATTGAGTCAGCAATTTCTGTCTGCACCATGCCGCAGCCGGTTGCCCCTGATTCTGAAACCATCGAGAAACACGTTAAAACACTCATTTAAAGGACTGTTAAGCAGTATTGAACAGTCACCAGGATTTTGCCGGAATCATCGAGCAGCTTGATGGATTGACGGTCGGCGACAGCGAATATTTTTCGCATCAGACGGCTCTTTTTCTTCTCGGGCTGCAGCAGCGCCCGCCGCCGACCATCACCATCGTTGCCGATCGGCGGCGGCGCAACCGCACTCTTGGCAATTTTGAGCTTATTTTTGTCTATCATGGTAAAGAAGAAAATTCTGTTACTCAGAACATTGTCTTCAAGGGCAAAG
>JAQUZA010000119.1:0-5811 GCA_028691595.1 Candidatus Rifleibacteriota bacterium | reverse complement strand
TATAACCAGAAGTTGCTGTTAAGCATCGCCAGACAGACTTCTGACAGCGTTCTTAAAAGGGTTTCACTCTATCTCGCCTGGAGCGGAAGAGCAGCCTACGGGGAATTGCCGCTGAAATTTTTTAAACGCACTCCTGTTAAACTTGACCCACGTGAAGAAAGTGATCTTGTCTGGAACAGCCTCTTCAATTGTCGCCTGCCGACCTCTCTGCTTCTGCATCCCCCCGCTCTGCCACCGGCCGATATTGACCGCGAGACCCGTCTCTGGATAGAGCTCAGAAGCCTGCCTGAGTTTTGCGAAAAACAGGCCACCGCCGGAATGATTTTTATCAGAGAGTCACCTGAACCACGTATCAGAGCTATAATAGAGAATTATTTCATTGAAATTTTCAAAGGTCTGAACACTGAAAAACTTGAATGGTTGCTGGCAAATGTTATGAAAAGTGATGATAGCCTGGAGTTTTTGCCAAAGCTGCCAAGAATGCTGGTTTCTTTTATCACCAACCGTTCAGATGTTTTAAACATTCGTTTTGAGGAGATAAGAGATTGGGTAGCCCGCAATCTTCAGGCTTCAGACCCGGGGCTGGCTGAGGCGGCAATTTATCTGGGTGCACTCATTGGGCTCGACGACGATGTAATTGCCCGTTTTAACGAAATCAGCCAGCAACTATTTTATGCCGGGCGTTTTTCGATCATCAATTTTTTTGCGTCTCATTATCTCAGCCGCGGAGTCAGACTTGCACATACTGCTTATATAGACGTTTCAAAAACTTTTTCTGCGCAGGAACGTTTCGAGGAAGCTGTTAGCCTGCTTGAAGAAGCTAAACAACAATACGAAGACGAATCTGGCAGCGCTCTTGGTCACCTTTTTTATGCAACGGCACTTGTTTTAAAACGCCTTAACCGCGATGATGAGGCCCTGGCAGAGTTGTTTCTCGCCCGCGAGACCTTTATTCTCGAAAATGAACACGAATGGCTGGCTCGCACCGAAAATGCCCTGGGAAATGTTTACTTTTCAAGAGGTCACCCGCAAAATGCCCGTTCGCATTATCATTCAGGCCTTCATCTTGCACGGCAGTATAGAATGCGTAACCTTTTGCCCTCTTTTCTTGCCAACCTCGGCCTTGTTGAATTTGATACGGGTCGATTTTACAATGCCCGCCTGCAGCTGACCCGTGCATACAATCTTTACAAATCGATTAATAACCATTGGAATGCTTCTGTAACCGGCATGGGCCTCGGAAAACTCTATCTTAAACTCGGTTATTTTTTCAAAGCCATGAAAATATTCCGCGAAGTTCTGCTAATGCGTGAGGAAATTAAAAACCTCAGCGGTGTTTATGAAATATATTCATTACTGGCCTGGATTAGTGAACTGCTTGGCAAATCAGCTGCAGCAAAGACATGGCTTGCCAATGCCGCAGAAATGAAAAAGGCCGGGAAACTTGAACCACGTGCTTGTCATGTTGGTGAATCGCTTCTTGCGATGACCGATATTTTTAACTGCCGCTTTAAAGAGGGTGAACAAAAATACCGCAAGCTCCTTGAAGACGCTATTGCAAGACAGGCAACCGGCATTCAGATTGGTGACCTGCAATATGGTCTGGCATCCTCTCTTATTTTTCAAGGAAAGGAAGCTGAGGGCTATGAACTTCTCTCCAGCGCCAGGCGGAATATTGCCGTTGAAGAAGGTAGAATTCAGTTGACCCTGCTCAATATTCTCACGGCAACATTTTTTCCAGAACGGAACACAAAACTAAATCTTGAAAACGAATTGAACAACTTTCGCGAAACTGGTTGTTATGACTCGTTTTGGGGCCATATTGCCCTTAGATTACACGCAACGGGAAGCCCTGCGGCCCTCGAATATCTCAAGTTTCATATTGGCCGAACCCCTCCATCGATGATGAAACTGCTCTGTGAAAGACTCAAAGGGCTCAAAGAGGTGGCAAACACTTTGCACCTGGGCAAAAATCGCGCCGATGAATTTTTTACGCTGATGACACGCAAAAGCACAAAAACCATGCATCATGATGAATATCTGTTATGGAAAAAAAATAGACCAGACGGTCACCTGATTTTTGATTCCCCAGCCGGGCAGATTTCTTTTTCTGACAATCAGATTCGCCTTAAGGCAGGTTCCATTCCTCACAATGTTCTTCTGCAACTTTTTATGGCTCAACCCCATGCCCTGAGCGTTGAATCCCTTTATCGTTCGGCGTGGGGTACTGATTATGACCCTGAATTCGATTATGGTGCCTTCAAAAGCACCCTGCAGCGCCTGAAAAAGATTCTACAAAGCCTGTGCCCAACAACCCGAATCAGTGCCGGCAAAATTTCTGATTCTGCCAGGGGTGTAAAACTTACGGCCGGTGTACCCTGGGTTTTGATTTTTAAGTAGTTACATAATTTTTGTAACTTATCGTAGAAAACAAAGGCGAGAGTGGCTGTACTGGCGCAGTTTTTTTTGACAATAATTTGTCACTTCCGGCATCATTGCAGATACCCGATAGAGAGGGGTATACTTTACCGGTAAACATTAAAGTTTTCCATAAAGTATCTGGAGGAGTATAGAGTAATGCATACCAAGAAAGTAATTGTAGTTCTGATTCTGTTGGCTGGCCTTGTCTGCGGCCAGGTTTCAGCGTTTGACGGCGTTCAGCCCGGCACTCCGCTTTACCCGGTGCAGCAGCAGATTTTTAAAGCCATTTCCGACTACTGGAACGTCCAGGAACTCTTTGTTAAATACGTTGCAGACCAGAACCAGGAAAATGAACAAAATTGGAATGCGGCCATTGAAACCCATACTCACAGATGCGTTGAAATCGGCAAAAGCGTTATGCTTTCGGTTAAAAAGAGCCAGTATGGCCAGATCGATATGCTCAGCGATATTTACAAATCACTCCCCGATGGAGCCCGCAATTCCCTTTACCCGACTCTTGGTTATCTTAAATTTGAAATTACCCACAAGGCTGACGACTTCCTAACCGAAGAAAAATTTCGCGAATATTTTCCTGGATATGGCTATTCAGAACCTGGCTATAAATACCGCAAAGGCCGCGAACTCGATCGCGAAGAAAAAGGCGTTACCTGGGTTCTCGAAGAACAGTCAATATCCACCACCTGGAACGTGAGTCTCACCGTTTCAATCGACATTCTCAACATTCTCTCAGGTATGGTTACCGGCGGAATGATCAAGAATCTCAAAGTTTCCGAACAATTCACCATGAATGTCGGCGGCACTCCGATGATTGTTTGCAATGTTTCTTTTCAGAGAATTAAATCAATCGTTACCAAAACCAACCGCAAGTTCGAAGTTAATAAGGTATGGTTTGAACTTTTGCGCTCTAAATCTTCATCATGGTCTAATACCACCGCCTGGGAACCCTGTGGCAAAACCTACGAAATTCTCTAGGAACCCACTGGTGAATCTGTTGTAACCGGCATTGAAGCCAAATAATTACGGAGGCTTAATCTGAAATTTTCCAACAGTGTCCTGGTAAAAATTAAACTGCCGGAACTGTTCGTATTAATCCTTCTAATCTCACTCCAGACAGTTCAACCGGGGGAAACAAGCCCCCGGTTTGTTGCACAGACAGAATTGCTGAGCCAATCCTGTTCGGAAACCACTCCTGCCGATTATGACGAAACAACGACAGGCTGCAACGCGCTTATCGAAGAGGGTCGTCGACAAAATCGCTCATTGATCCAGATTTTTCCTGAGGCAAGACTTATCGATGTCGCCGGGGGAGCTATAGTTGATCTCAGCGATGAAGATTTTGCGGCTTGTCAGGAAACAATGCCCGGCCTTAGCTTCGAGGATCTCTCTGCCCATCTTGAGCCGGTGCAAACATCGAACTTGTCAGCCCCTAAAACGCAGGTGTCAGCACCCCCACCCTGGAATCATGAACAAAGCGGTGCCAACTGGTTCTACGAGTTTGGTATGACCGGCACCGGCATGAGACTTGGCATTATCGCCATGAATTACTCTCTCAGCCACCCTGCACTCAAAGGGCGCATCAAAAACCTCATGAAATTTGGGATTCCAGATGCGGCGAAGGCTGTTTCTGACCTGCACCTGCTACATCCTCTCGGTATTTTTGGCGGATTTGAAGAAGGCCGCTTTCGCGGGATCGCTATTGACAGCGAAATTTCTCTTGCCATGCTTGCCAGCAAACCGGCCGGGGCCGATGCCATGCTCGAAGCCCTTGACTGGCTGATCAAACAGGAAGAGCCGCCGCATGCAATATTGATATGTACCGACTTCGCAACCACCGCACCTGGTGCAGTCGCCCGGGCCTTGTTTGCCTGCCGTAATGCTGGCATAGTTCCGATCATTTCAGCCGGGAACAACCCGAATACCATTACCGGCATGGCCGCGCTTCCGTGCTGTATTACCATTGGTGCTACCGATCGTTGGAGACAGCGTGTCCTTTTTTCCGGTCAGGGCCCGGTTGCCTATGGTGGCCAGAAAATTATTAAGCCCGACTTCTGTGAACCTGGTTCTGCTGTAATTGGCCCTGCAGAAGGCAATGAATACCGTCTGGGCAGTGGAACCCTTCAGGCCGCAGCTCATTTTGCCGGTGTTTTTCTTTTAATGCGCCAGGCACTTCCTGACACCGACCCGGAAATCCTTCTAAACGCAATCAGGTTAACCAGTGAAGATATAGATGCCTCTGGCATCGATGATTCAAGCGGCTATGGAATTCCCCGCCCCTCAGCCGCCATCGGTTACGTAAACACCCCACCCTCAGATAACGCTGGCATTCCTTATTTTTAACCCATAGCCAGCTTCCTGAGAGCGCCCTGAATCTGAGCCCCCACCTCAAAACGCGCGTAAAAAATTGAAATTTTTTACGCGCGTTTATGCCACGGATGGGTAAAAGCGTGATTCTTTTTTAAAAAGCCGCAGATCCACGCTTCTGCGGGAGATGACGACCAGGAATAGTCAACCTGTCTACTCGATGATGACAGGGGGCCGGGCAGCTGAGAGCTTTTGCCCCTTTTACCGTCTTATTCTTTTACATCGGTAACAATTCGGTCGCCACCGTCTTTTTGAGCCTGGGTCAACAGATGTTCCCCCGTTTCAATAAACTGGCCGATATTCATGTTGATTTTAAACTGGGCTATGGCAAGGCTCATCTGCACTTTTTCTTCGCTGTCATGATGCTTGGTTGTCATGCTTCTGATATTCTCAAGAATCTTTTCAGCGGCTATCATAGCGCCTTCCATGGTTGTATCGGGCAGAATTATCGAAAATTTGTCACCTTCGTAACGGCAGGGTAGATCGTTGAATCTGATGATTCTTTTAATCAGTGAACCAACCTTGAGAAGAACAGTGTCTTTGAAGGTGCTGCCATGGCTTTCGATCAGCTTGTCAAGATTGTCTATGCCGGCAATGATAATTGACAGCGGTGATTTAACGCGGCGAACGCGTGAGATTTCCTGGGAGAGGCGCATTTTAAAATAATGATTGGTATAAAGTCTGGTGAGGCCATCAGTGATGCCACGTTTATAAAGATTGGCATTTTTGATGGCAATGCCAAGCTGGCTGCAAAGAAGTTGAGCCAGCTCAAAGTCGCGCTGGGTAAAGTTGCCGTTGCCATCTTTGTCGGCAAGATTGACCAGGCCGAGAACTTCATCCTGAACAACGATTGGAATTACCACGAAGGAATCGGATGAATAATTTCTTGCCCTGGTGAAGGCAAAGCGTTCTTCACACTTAACATCAGCGATGAACAGGGGTTCCATTTTCTGAATGACGTGCTGAGAAACTGGTGAAGACCATAGATCTATCGTTGCGGGCAGGCCG
>JAQUZA010000118.1 GCA_028691595.1 Candidatus Rifleibacteriota bacterium | reverse complement strand
GAAACATGAAAAACGGTGGAGGTCAATTCACCGGCGATCTTGAACATGTTCGGGATCATGAGCAGCAAGCCCTGAGAAGCGGTAAAAGTGGTAGTAAGAGCACCAGTGGTCAGAGAGCCATGAACGGCACCGGCGGCACCGCCTTCAGACTGCATTTCACAAACGGTCGGGATAGTGCCCCAGACGTTCTGCTGACCAGCGGCTGAATACGCATCAGCGTGTTCACCCATATTACTGGAGGGTGTAATCGGATAAATAGCGATTACTTCATTGGTTTTGTGCGCAATCAGCGCGGTAGCTTCGTTCCCATCCATCATGGCGTATGTCTTTTTAGTCACAATCGCACTCCTGCCTAAATGTTATTGGCACCGTTTAAAAAAATCACGGTTCCCGAAGGCAAGGTGATATTAAGCCAAAAGGGCGAAACAAGTCAAGAACTGCGACTAGTTTGTGATTTATTTTTCAATCTTTTGCACTGCAGCAGAAATGGCCATCTGCATAGGTATGTAATTTAGCTTTTCCGGCAAACTTATGTTTTCAATGCCAACTGCAAGCTGGTGTAGTATTATTTACCTGACTAAAATTATGGAGAACTCATGATTAAGAACTCACAACCACCTTGTTCCATAAGATTACAGAGCCTGTATCAACTAATTTTCTTCGCATTTCTGCTTCTTTTCTCAGTTGCGGCAGGGGCGGCCGACCTTTATGATCTACGGGTTTTTCCACCGTCGGCAAGCAATACAGTGCGATTTGAAGGGATTATTTCTTCTTCAGCCCCTCTTTCAAATCCTACAGGGAAACGCGCCAGGTTATCAGGTCTGATTCGTTCATGGCTGGCGAGTGGGTCACTGCAGATTGAAACCGAAAACAGCAGTTGCAGCGCCAGCGTGTGCGAAGGCGAATTCTCCGGAGTATTGGCACCAGCAAAGAATGCAAGCTTTTCTCTGACAGTTCTTTACGAGGGCATGCCGCTTTATCACGAGCATTTGAACTTTCCGGAACGCTTTGATCTGCTCGTAATAAGCGATATCGACGACACCATTCTGGTAACCGAAGTAAAAAGCAAAACCCGGATGCTTCTAAATTCTATGCTGAGAAAAGTCGAAAACCGCAAACCGGTGACCGGCACCCCGGAACTGTATAAAAGCCTCGACTCTGGACTGTTAGCAGCCGGAAAGCCATATTTCTTTTATCTCAGCAGTTCTCCGGCTTTCCTGAGTCGAACCCTCAAGGCCTTCCTGAAATTTCATGATTTTCCTCAGGGTACAATGTTACTCAAAAAGAGTCTGACCGATGGCAGTCACCAGCACCACAAAACAGCCTGGCTGAACGATGTTTCAGCGAGCTACCCTGACAAAGCACTGCTGCTTTTTGGCGACAGCGGCGAAAAAGACCCGGCCATTTATACTGAATTTGCCGAAAGTCTCAAGAACCCGAAGCGAATACTGGCTGTCATCATTCGCAATGTTTCTGAATCGCCAGAGCAGCAGGCGAAGCTCAAAACGATAAGAAAGCGCCTGGCAGACCTGGGCGTGCCATTTATCTGCTGGCATGAAATCGAAAGTCTCAAAGAAAGCCTGAGAAAACTGGCAATCGTTAAAATGCCGGCCACGGGTCATTAAATTACCGACAAAAGCCACAACCCGCCCTGTCTGAAATTTTCATGCTTCCTCCTGCTGCTGATTCAGGCAGCTGAAACCCCGCCAAGCCCGGCTATATGCTCAAAATGAGCTTTTGTAAGTGGCTGAATAGACAAACGACTGCCGCGCCTGGCTACCATTATCCCTTCAAGCGCTCGATCCTGTTTTATCTGTTCGAGAGACACCAGGCCGGCAAATTTTGCCACAAAGGCCAGATCAACCATGAACCAGATGGGCTTTTCCAGATTGCTGCGTGCGTCATAGTAATGGCTCTTCTTGTCAAAAGAGGCGCTATCAGGGTACGCTTCACGTGAAACCTTAGCGATTCCGGCGACACCAGACGGCGACGAGTTTGAATGATAGAACAAAACCAGGTCGCCACACTTCATCTCATCACGCATGAAATTGCGGGCCTGAAAATTTCGAACTCCTTCCCAGGCGGTCTTGCCGTCACGTTGCAGATCATCAATTGAATAAACAGATGGCTCACTTTTCATCAACCAGTATTTCATTCGAGGTTCTCCATCAGGTTAAGAGTGAAGTGCAAAAGACAGGCACTTTGAACATGCCTGATTTTACAAATTTTAACAGAACCGCGGTTGACATTACAGACTTCACGTCTATACTGATCAAAACGCAATAACAGGAGCAGGGCAATGAGCAGAACAACGAGGCCTTCAGTCTTTTTCAAGTTCATGCTTTTTGCCGGCCTGACGGCAATTCCTGCGTTGGCGCACGCTGACCCGATTGGTCTCGACCCGGAAGCAGCAATTCCGGCACTGCTGCTCGAAACATTTTTCTTTGCGATTGCTCTGCGGGCCTTTGGTTTTCGCAGTTTGCCCGTCTTTTTGCTCTGGTTCGGGGGCACTTACGTTACCTGGGCCGGGCTGATCGGTTTCCCACTTGGAACCTTTGCAGCAATACTCGTTGGCAGTTCTCTAAGCGCCGAAGGCGGCAACATCTTGTATCTTGGCGCGGTAACAGGTCTTGAACTCGCAGTCAGCGGCATAGAAGCCTTGCTGATTCTTATGGCAGGCCGGTTCAATTTTTTGCGGCAGGCAGATGCAGCCATTATCAAACCAGGTTTTGTAAAAGTGCTTCAGATAGCTATTCTTGGCAATCTGGTCTCAATAGCAGCCGGGCTGACCGAGGTTATCGAGTCTGAATATGCCTGGTTGTGCTATCTTGCCGTTGTTCCGGCTCTTTTTCTGGCCAGGCACATAACCCGCCCCGGTAACGAATCAGATGCCGAAGCAGATCAATCTTCGACCGCCTGATAGTGACGGTACTGGCCTTTAAAAAAACTGGTGATGACCCCTTGTTTTTCGAGAGTCTTCAAAGAAGCCTGAACTTTGGCATCACCATGCCGCCTGAATTTGCCACTGATTTTGCTGATGGTTCTGGCAGTCGTGCAATATTCGAGGATTTCTTCGGCGAGCTGATCAACCATATCTGGCAGTTCTTTAATTGGAATAACGAGAGTTTTGCCCGGGTTAGATGGCGAAAAATTCTCGCCAGGTTCAAAACGCAGGCAGTCGGCATGACGCGACAGAAAACTTCTGATTCTTACCCGCAAAGCGCCACCAGTACCGGTTGAGCCATAACCATGAATAATATCAAAGCGGCTGCGGTTGCCCTTTTTGACCCTGGCATTGTAGTAACGCACCAGTGCTTCGATGGCTTCAACCTGGGTGTAACCGTGCAAATCGATTTCATTATGCATAATGCAGACAATATACCCAATCCGCACCTCAATTCAACATTTCTCTCAGAACACGTGATAATAGAAGCCGGGAAAGATTGACAGGCCGGTCGAGGCACCGGTATCATTTATCTGCTGCTCAAATGCTCAACATTGCGGGCAGTCACGCTGTTATAGCAAAGGAGATTTTCAATGATTGCCAGAGAAATTGGCAAAACCGGCGTAAAAGTTTCGCAACTTGGTTTCGGGTGCATGCGTCTGCCGGTCATCGATGGCGTGGCTCACCAGATAAATGAATTTGAAGCAACCAGAATGTTGCGGCACGCCATCGACAGTGGCGTAACCTATATAGACACGGCATTTCCCTATCACGGGTATGGCTTTGACCGTGGCGGCGAAAGCGAACCGCTGGTTGGCCGGGCGCTGCGCGATGGTTATCGTCAGAAAGTGCAACTGGCGACCAAGTTGCCAAGCTGGCTGATCAAAAGTCGCGCTGACATGGATAAATACTTGAATGAGCAGTTGCAGCGCCTGGAAACCGATCATATCGATTTTTATCTCGTTCATGCAATCAACAAAGGTTTCTGGCAGAATCTCATCAGCCATGATCTGTTCGGGTTTCTTGACTCGGCAATAGCCGACGGCCGCATCAGATATGCCGGTTTTTCATTTCATGATGACCTGCAGCTGTTTAAAACGGTTGTTGATGCCTACCAATGGTCATTCTGCCAGATTCAGTATAATTATATCGACGAAAATTATCAGGCCGGCCGCGCCGGGCTTGAATATGCGGCCGGGCGGGGCATGGGTGTAATAATCATGGAACCCTTGCGGGGCGGTGCTCTGGCACAGAGCCTGCCTGAATCTGTCTGCCAGGCGTTTGCCGGTTCAGGATTCGATAGGTCACCGGCTGAATGGGCTTTCAGATGGCTTTATGACGACCCGAGAATTTCTGTGGTTCTGAGCGGCATGAGCACGATGGAACAGGTGATCGAAAATCTGCGGGTTGCTCGCGAAGCCACTGCTCTCTCGATGAGTGACAAAGAAAAAGACTTGATGCGGCAGGTTCAAGCCATTTTTAGCAGCCGCGTTAAAGTGCCATGCACAACCTGCGGCTACTGTATGCCATGCCCGGCCGGAGTTGATATTCCCAAAAACTTTTCGATGTACAACAGTTTTTACCTGCTTGACGGCAAGTTTCGTGATTCGGTCAGGTTTCAGTATAACGCCCAGGTGCCTGAATCAGCCAGACCAGACCACTGTGTTAAATGCGGCAGGTGCGAAACCCACTGTCCACAGCAGATAAAGATAATGAGCGAGCTCGAAAACGTTGCCACCACCTTCAAATAGAATTCTATCTTGGCTTTGCAGTGAAAATTTAAGCACTCACGTTGTGGCTGCAGCAATTCCTCAAGGCAAATTGCCTTACCGGTCGAGGCCGAGTTGCCAGCGAAGAAAAGACCACTGGTCGGTCTGCTCTTCTAGAATCTGCGCCAGTGGCTTGCCCATGCCATGGCCGGCCTGACGTTCGACCCAGAGAAGCACCGGCTTTTCAAATGAACTTGCGGTGGCGTTCTGCAGGGCGGCGGTCATTTTGCGGGCATGCATCGGATGGACTCTCGTATCCTTTTCGGCGGTATGAATGAAAATCGCCGGGTAATGTCGATCTTTCACGATGTTGTGGTAAGGCGAGTAGCGCCGCAACCAGGCAAAGTCTTCGGCATTTTCAGCGGTTCCATATTCTGGAACCCAATATCTGGCCATGAGAAAACTCTGATAACGCAGCATATCAAGCAGAGGCACACCGCAGATGGCGGCGCGATAGAGATCGGGGCGACGGGTTATGGCTGCGCCAACCAGCAGACCACCATTTGACCGGCCACTGACAGCAAGGCGCTCAGAAGTAGTATAACCAGAGGCAATCAGCCATTCGGCAGCGGCTTCAAGGTCTTCAAAAACCTTTTCTTTGCTGCCCAGCATGCCCATTTTGTGCCATTCATCGCCATATTCGCCGCCGCCACGAAGATTTACCACCGCATAAATGCCGCCGTCTTCTATCCAGGGCAGAACCGCGCCTGAATACGCCGGCATCATACTGATACCAAAGCCGCCGTAGCCGTAGACCAGGGTCGGGTTGGCACCGTTTTTTTCGAGACCTTTGCGATGCAGCAGAAACATGCTTACCCTGGTGCCATCTTTTGAAGCAAACCAGTGCTGGCTCACCCGCATTGTTGAAAGATCAAACGGAACCGCCCGCTTCCACCAGACTACTGGTGACAAAGCCGGGGCTGCATAGTGCAAAATCTGGTTCGGGCAATCAAACGAGGTATAATCGAGAAAGAAATCAGGGCGGGCTGGAGTTGACGCAAAACTGGCCGAACCAATACCCGGTAAGGCAACCTCTGTAACTGCACCAGAAGCAAGAAACACGGCATGCACCGCTGAAGCAGCATTCTTTTTATAGGAAAGCAGCAGCGAGTCTGCCGTAAAACCCCAGTCTTCAATAGCCGCCGACGGGTCTTCAGGAACAAAAACATGCCAGTTCGGCTGATCGGGGCTTGATAGCGGCGCAACCAATACCCGACTGTTGGGGGCATTCTCATTTGTCAGAATATAGAGGCGGTTATGCACCACCCTCGCACAACTGCTGCTGCTTCGACCCACGATGATATCGCGGCGCTCGAGATTACCGGTTTTCAGCCATTCGGCAAAATCGACCAGCCACAGGTCATTTGAACGGGTGCTGGTATGATAACTCAAGATCAACCAGTGGCCGTCTTCTGAAAGCCGGGCAGAAGGGCCCCAGGTAGTTGCCAGAGGGCCTTCTTTATACTGCGAAAATATCAAGCGATCAAAACAGCATTCTTCGCCAAGTTTATGCAGCCTGATTTCGCGTGAATAGGGATTATCTGGATCAGCCAGTCTTGAATAGATAAAACCGCTGTTGTCAGGCAGCCAGAAAGTTCCCACCACCTTATTGGTAATATGATCGGCAAGATGTGCCAGGTCGGCGACTCGAAGCACTTTCAAGGCGTGATTTTCATCACCCGCGGTGCTGCTGCCGTAAGCAAGCAGTTTGCCGTCAGGAGAAGGTTCAAACCAGCCGATACTCACAAGTCCTGTGGCATCCATGCTCTCAGGATCGAGCAAAAGCTTTTCGGGGCCTTCGCCTTCAACCATGTAAACAAGTGGCTGGTTAGCTTTTCCAGGCCGTTTGGCAAAAAACAGCTTTGAGCCGGCGAAAACAGGAAGCCAGCACGAGTCTTCCTCGATGAGCAATTTAAGCCTTGCTTTTAGAGATTCCCGACCCGGGAGCCCGTCGATAACTTTTCGGGTCAAAGCATTCTGTTCATCGGTCCATGAGTCGACTTCAGGCGTTGAATCACCGTTCTGATCACCTTCGAGCCATCGGTAATCATCACTGATGAGAGTTCCATGGTAATTATCAGTCTCGGAGGCAATGCGGCTTATCGGGTATCTGGTGCTGGCTGAACTCATAATTAAGACCTGTTCTGCAGAAACGCCTTCATTCCTGCGGCAAGAAATCTGGCAAGACCAGGGGCGAACTTTTCGTAATACGCTGTGAATCTGGAATCAGAGACGTATATTTCAGCAAGGCCAGCGTATATTTCGGGGGTTGGGGTATAAAAACGTCCGATAAAGCTGTGGTGTTCGGCAATTAGAACCTGAACTTCAGATGAGTCCGGCTCAAGATGCATCAGGGCGGCGAGTTTGCGGTTAATTTCTTCGCCATCATTCATAAGGGCTTGAAATGCTGGTTTTCCCATCTTCCGGATGTTATGCCATGAAGCTTCGACATTTTCGTTGCCATATTTCTGGCGTGCTTCACGATCGTATTCTGCAGCGGTTTCGGGGTCAATGAATCCCTGGTAATATTCGTAATCTTTCATGCTTTTCTCCTTGTCGCAAAAACTTTCGAGAGTTCGATCGATGGTCGCAATAAGTTCAGCCAGCCTTCTTTGGCGCTTCTGCAGATTGCACCTGTGATCACGCATAGCCTGAGCCATTTCAAAACCTGGAGCCTCGAGAATTTCTTTGATCTCTTCAAGAGGCAGATCCAGTTCGCGATAAAAAAGTATCTGTTGCAGTCTGAGCAGGTCATTATGCCCATAAATGCGGTAGTCACAGCCGTTGCGCAGCGCAGGCCGTAACAAACCGATGGCATCGTAATGATGAAGGGTTCTGATACTTACACCCGCCAGGCGGGCTAGCTCTCCCACGCGCCAGCCATTTTTGCCGGGTAGATGAGACTTCAATGCGCAATTTGTTTGTGAACTTTTCATGTAATGAATATAATTCATGACGTTACGTCATGGTCAAGAAGTCAGCATAAAAAAATTAAATTACTGGTATTGAGTTAAATTTCTTGAGTTCTCGCGAAAGTATCTCAGGTAATACAGCAATCGAACCGGGAATTGCTGACAAAACGTTGTTGAACTTGCTGCTTGAGGGTAGAATCATACAACTACTGCAGGAGAAACTTATCATGACAGAAGCCAATGAGAACATTGTGACAGACCATACAAACCCTGAGAGGCAAACACAACAACCAGACGACGGGCAACCTGAGGCGGAGCAGGCAATTGAGACGGGGCCTGCAAAACCTGTTTCTTTTATGGCTCTTGGGTTCTACAATTTTGCCTTCATACTGCTGACACTGCATGGGCCCTACATGTTTCTTTATATGCTGCCAAATCTGGTAATGACACCTCAGGGCCTCGATTATGATATGGGGGGCATTTTTCCGCATGTTGGGGCTTCAATAGCCGTGCTTGGCCTGCAGGGGTTTATCGCCTTTGTCATTACCAGCATTGTTTGTTTTACCCGGCTTTTTTACCGGCGCCTCGATGCTTTTTCGATTTCATTCATGTCGATCTGCGGTCTGCAGGTGCTTGTTTACCTGCATATTTATGTTTCGGGCAACACCGACCCGTTTATTCTCAAAGCTTTTGGCCCCTTTTCAACTTCGTGGGTGCTGCTGGCGATTTTTGTGGTCGCCTCGACCGCTCAGATAAAATTCGGGCGTGGCCGGGCACACAAAGCACAATCAGACTGCACGTGAACGGCTGAGATTGCGCGGATGGTTTAAAAATATTGATGGCAGCTCGTCTATTTCGAGGTCTTTAAGAGCCTGTTCGAGAAATTCGAGTTCGGCAAATGGTGAAGACAGCGGGTTACCCAGATAGTGCGGCAGTCCACAAAAAACCGAAACGGGCACCACGCGTGGAACAAATGCTGCGGCGGGCAACGCTTCACTACAGCCGGAAACAGCCATAAACATAACCTGAATAGAGCGAATCGCCCGCAGATTGGCCACCAGAGATTCTGTTTCGGGTGAAGGGGTCTGTGGAACCACGAGA
>JAQUZA010000117.1 GCA_028691595.1 Candidatus Rifleibacteriota bacterium | reverse complement strand
GATCGCCCTTCTGCAGATGCAGCTCACATTCGAACTGGCGGGCAAGACCGGCGAGAACCGATGCTGGCCGAGCGTGTAGACCCGATGGGTTAACAACCACGAAAGAGTCTGAGATGATTCGCTGGCTGTTGCCGCTCTGCTCGACCCTGGCGGGGGCAGCAGCCGGGATTACGGTAAAAATGACATCAGAGCAGGCATCAACGCTGCCCGTTTCCCTGAGGAGTTCGCTGATCGACTCTGGGTTGGTGACCACTACCTGAGTTAGCAGACTGCGGGCATTGGTGGCAACAAAATCGGCATCGAATCTTATCAGATCCTGGCCGAGGGTAACGTTGTCGCCCTTTTTTACCAGTGGTTCAAAACCCTTGCCGCCGAGTTTAACGGTATCGAGGCCTATATGAATGAGAATCTCGATGCCATGTGGGGTTTTAACCGTCAGAGCATGCGACGAAGAATGAATCTGAATGATTTCGCCGGCAACCGGGGCCTTAAGCACATTGGAAACGGGGTCGATCGACACGCCGTCGCCAACGAGCTTCTGGGCAAAAACCGGGTCGGGAACAGTTTCGAGTGCCATCAGGAAACCAGAAAGCGGGGCCATGACCTCTAGACGCTCTGCAGAAACTTTTGCGCTCATCACAACTCTCCATCTATCTATGATGGTAACTATACTATCAGAGAGTTGATTGAGTTTCTACAAATCGACGCTGCAGAAAAATAACTGAGCTACTTGAGGCTCGCCAGAAGCTTTTGAGCCTTGGTGTTTTCGGCGTTACGCTGCAACATTTCTTCGCAGAGACGCTTAACCTCAGAGCTCTTGCCAAGATTTTTTAGAGTCAGAGCGAGGGCATAGCAGATATTGTCGTTGTCAGGTCGAACTTTATAGCATTCCTCAAGTATCGGCAAAGCCTTGTTAAAGTCTTTTTTTCGCGCCATGGCCAGGCCATCAGCGAATTTTTGTTCAAAGGTTTTTTCTTCGGTTTTTGCGGGCCTGGCAGGCGACTTAGCGGCTGGTTCAGACCTGGAACTGGCTACCTTTGGTGGTTTCTTGAAATCTTTCTTTGCATCGAAATCGATCATTGAAGCGCGACGCAACAGTTCCTGGAAAAATGGGTTTTTCGATTCCTGGGCGGCAGCCCTGACGATACCAATCAAACTTTCGCCGATTCCCGGGTTTTGAGCATTTTCGGCCAAGTCAACCGACAGACGGCAAACAGGCATAAGAATTACTTCATACTCAAGATTGCCGGGTTCACGCAGAAAGGCCTGAAACTGAGTGAATGCCTTCTGGTGCTCGCCGCTTTTGACAAGTCGCATAATTGGCAGCATTTTTTTAATCGAGACCATTTGTTTTCTGGCGACTTCTCTAAGGGGAGCGGATTTTTCGCTAAACGAGCCCCTGGTTTCAAGATCAGCGTTGGCTTCTTTTATAAGCTCTTCGACATTAACCTCGCCCTGGCCCATACGTTGAGCGATAGCTGCAGTTCTGGCTACACCCCTGATGCCGAAATAGTCATCCTGCTTGTAATATTTGCCACCAAAGGAGGGCAAAATAACATAAAGATCGTAGAGAATACCAAAATGGCTGGCACCTTCGTCCAGTTTCTTTTCGGCGGCGAGATAGTCGTCGCTGGCCATGCACTTGCCGGCGCTTTCAAGACAGCTTTCGATCTGGCTGTTTTTATAATAACCGACCAGCATAAATGGAGCTGAAACGATCATTACAATCAGGAACAGCAGGAGTCGACCGGGAATTTGACCGATGAGGCTTTCACCATCTTCTGACATTAGAGGTACCTCCGGGTTTTTGCGCCTAAATTCATTATAATAATTTATTCGAAAAATGTATATTTTTTCACAAAGATAGTCACAACTCTCTACCTGGGTTTGGCGAGTAAAAAAAAACACCCGGGCGAACCCGGGTGTTTTTTTTGCAGAGCTTTGATTACTTGAGAGAAACCTTTGCGCCGGCTTCTTCGAGTTTTTTCTTCATCATTTCGGCATCAGCTTTGGTGAGGCCTTCTTTGAGGGTCTTCGGAACTGCGTCAACCAGGTCTTTGGCTTCTTTGAGGCCCATAGCGGTCAGTTCGCGAACAACTTTGATTACGTTGATCTTGTTAGCGCCGTTGCTTTCGATAACAACGTCAAATTCGTCTTTTTCAACAACAGCTGCGGCCGGGCCAGCAATCATTGTGGGGGCAGCGGCGGTTACGTCGAATTTTACTTCGATAGCCTTAACAAGTTCAGAAAGTTCGAGAACGGTCATCTTTTCGATTGACTCGAGAATCTGTTCTTTAGTCATTTTAAAAACTCCTTGTAGTCTTATGCAAAAATCAAGTTAAAATCAGGCAGTAGGGGCTTCAGCAGCAACTTCGGCCGGGGCAGCAGCACCGGTAGCTTCTTCTCTTTTTGTGCGAAGAGCGTCGATGATGCAGGCGAGTTTGCGGATCGGGCCCTGAACTGCAGATGCGAGCATGGTATAAAGTTCTTTGCGGCCGGGGATCTTGGAGAGGGCAGTCAGCTGAGCTACGTCCAGTGTCTGGCCATCCATGAAACCAGCTTTAAATGTGAACTTCTTGGCTTTGTCAGCAAAGTCGAACAGAGCTTTAACGGGGGCGATGGGATCGTTGTAACCAAAAGTTACAGCGGTGTTACCCTTCATATGTCCTTCGAGCTCTTTCATCGGGGTATTGTGCAGAGCGCGGCAGAGCAGAGTGTTTTTTACAACTCTCATTTCAGAGCCGGTTTCGCGCACAGCTTTGCGCAGAGCGGTCATTTCGGAAACCATAACGCCTTCGCAGCTAGCGAGAACCACTACCTGTGACTTAGCGAGTTTTTCCTGAAATTCTTTTACGTAGGCTTCTTTTTTGGAGAGATCTTTCAATGTTTTCACCTCCTTGAGGCGGGGTAAGAAAAAACCGTTTCCGGCACCAAAACCGGAAACGGTTCGATAATTCTATCGTACTGTTTTCCAGTCTCGGCAGGGAGGCTGTTAAGCCAATTATTAAGACCTGCGGTCTTCGACCAGTCTCAGTTACTGTTCAGATCAGGCGTTACCCTTTTCTGATTCAGCGCGAGCTTCGTTTACATCCATATCGTAGCCCGGGCCCATGGTAGAGCTCACGGTTACCGATTTGATATAAGCACCTTTAGCGCCAGTTGGCTTGGCTTTATGAATCGCTTGAAAGAAGGCAAGAAAATTTTCTTTGAGCTTTTTGGCATCAAAAGAAGCTTTTCCTATGGCGGTGTGAATGATCCCGGCCTTTTCAACACGATACTGGAGTTTACCAGCTTTAAGTTCAGTAATAACCTTGGCTACATCCATGGTGACGGTTCCAACTTTGGGGTTGGGCATCAGGTTGCGGGGGCCAAGAATTCTACCGAGCTTACCGACAAATCTCATCATGTCGGGTGTTGCAACGGCGGCATCAAAATCAACCCAGCCTCCTTCGATCTTGGCGACCAAATCTTCGGCGCCTACGAAGTCTGCTCCAGCTGCTGTTGCTTCCTGTGCTTTTGCACCGGCGGCGAAAACAACCACGCGGGTAGTTTTACCAGAACCGTGCGGCAGAACGCAACTTCCGCGCAACTGCTGATCAGCATATTTCGGATCAAGTCCGGTGCGAACAGCGATATCGATTGATTCATCGAATTTGGCGGTAGCAGTCTTTTTTACTCTATCAAAGGTTTCTTCAACTGAATATATCTTCAGGTGAACGAGATCTTTAGTAGCGTTATTAAATCTTTTGGAGTGTTTCGGCATCTTTGCTTCCTCCTTTCTTCGAGGGTAAAAGAGCTTACCACAATGTGGCAGGCTTAGTCAACTATTTCCATTCCCATGCTGCGGGCAGTGCCTTTAACGACATTCATAGCGGCTTCGAGCGAAGCGGCGGTGAGGTCGGGCATCTTGCGTTCGGCGATTTCTTTGATCTGAGCTCTGGTTACCTGACCAACTTTGGTGCGGCCCGGAGTCTGATTGCCCTTGGCAATGCCGGCGGCTTTCTTCAGCAGGAACGATACAGGCGGCGTTTTGGTGATGAAAGTATAAGAACGGTCTGCAAATACAGAGATTTCGACCGGAATAATTGAATCGCCTTCTTTTGCCGTCTTGTAATTAAAGTTCTTACAGAAGTCCATGATGTTAACACCATGCTGGCCAAGAGCGGGACCAACCGGGGGGGCCGGATTTGCTTTGCCAGCCGGAATCTGCAATTTAACAACAGCTACTAATTTCTTGGCCATAACTAAACTTAACTCCTTCTAAGAACGTATTCTTCAGTTTTCAAGCTTCTTCAAGTTGAATAAGATCAACTTCAATAGCGGTATCTCGACCAAAGATAAAGACAAGTACCTTGGCCTTGCGCTTTTCCTGGTTGATTTCTTTAATAACACCGATAAAATCAGTGAAGGGGCCGTCAATGATTTTGACAGTCTGACCTTCGGTAAACCCGATCGGGGTCATTGCTGCTGAGCGCTGTGGCCCGATGCCGGCAGCACGCAACACGGTCTGCACTTCTTTGTCGTGCAAAGGAGTCGGTTTGCTGCCGAGCCCTACGAAACCGGTAACACCTGGGGTATTTTTGACTACTGTCCAGGTATCGTCGTCCATATCCATCTGAACCAGAACGTAACCAGGATAGACTTTGCGGGTCTGGGTGACACGCTCGCCGTCCTGAACCCGTTCAGCATTCTCTTCAGGAACAAGCACCTGGAAGATGCTTTCTTTCTTGCCAAGAAGCTCAACACGGTTTTCAAGGTTCTTTTTAACCTTGTATTCTGACCCGGAGTTGGTATGGATTACATACCATTTTGCTTTTAGAATATCCACAGTAAACCCTTATCCCATTCCGCCGCCGACGATAGCTGTCAGGACCTTTCCGAACAGAATATCGAGCAGCCCGATAAAGAGTCCGAGACCAATCGACGAAGCCACAACCACTTTGGTTGAGACCTTAACGTTCTCGTAGGTCGGCCACGAAACTCGACCATTTTTTGGTCTTACTTCGATCCAGACTTCACGCAGGAAGCGGGAGGTTTCTTTCCACCAGTTTGCAATTTTGCTCATGTGACCCTCGTTTCGAGTGGGGTAATCATTCAGGCCAAGAGGGAGTCGAACCCCCAACCCCCGGTTTTGGAGACCGGTGCTCTGCCAATTGAGCTATTGGCCTATGCTCGTAAACAGACCCTTACTTGCCTTCTTTGTGAATAGTATGCTTGCGTTCAGCGTTGCAATACTTCTTCAGTTCGATGCGGTCGGGATCGTTACGCTTGTTTTTCATTGACATGTAGTTTTTGCGCTTGCAGCTGCTGCAAACCAGAGTAATTTTTTCTCGCATAAAACTTACCTCGCTTAAAAAAGCCGACCAGGTCGGCTTTGAAGATCAAGAAGGGGCGGGCGTTAAACCCGCCCCCTCAGATTAACTGAAAATTAGCTTACGATCTTGGTAACAACGCCAGCGCCTACGGTGCGGCCACCTTCACGGATAGCGAAGCGGAGACCTTCTTCGCATGCGATCGGAGTGATCAGTTCGCACTGGAATTCAGCGCGGTCACCGGGCATAACCATTTCTTTACCTTCGCCGAGCTGAACAACGCCAGTCACGTCGGTGGTTCTGAAATAGAACTGGGGTCTGTAGCCTGAGAAGAATGGGGTATGGCGGCCGCCTTCTTCTTTGCTCAGGATGTAAACCTGTGAGTGGAACTTGGCGTGGGGTTTGATGCTGCCCGGTTTGGCAAGAACCATACCGCGTTCAACGTCATTCTTTTCGATACCGCGCAGGAGAACACCTACGTTGTCGCCAGCCTGGCCCTGATCAAGGAGCTTGCGGAACATTTCAACGCCGGTAACGGTGGTTTCGCGAGTTTCGCGGATACCAACGAGTTCAGCCTTGTCGCCTACTTTGATGATGCCGCGTTCAACACGACCGGTAACGACAGTGCCGCGACCAGTGATGGTGAATACGTCTTCGATCGGGAGCAGGAAAGGTTTGTCAAGAGCGCGTTCTGGTTCTGGAATGTAAGAATCAAGAGTATCGAGGAGCTGCTTGATGCATTCGCAGTCAGGGCCGGCTCCGTTAGCGGCAACAGCCTTAACAGCTGAACCACGGATAATCGGTGTATCGTCGCCGGGGAATTCATATTTGCTGAGCAGGTCGCGAACTTCGAGTTCTACGAGGTCGAGCAATTCGGCATCGTCAACCAGGTCGCACTTGTTCAGGAAAACTACGATTTTGGGAACGCCAACCTGGCGGGCCAGGAGGATGTGTTCACGAGTCTGTGGCATCGGGCCGTCAGTTGCGGCAACAACGAGAATTGCGCCGTCCATCTGAGCTGCGCCGGTGATCATGTTTTTGATATAGTCAGCGTGGCCTGGGCAGTCAACGTGAGCATAGTGACGAGTCGGGCTTTCATATTCAACATGGGATGTGTTGATTGTGATACCACGTGCTTTTTCTTCAGGAGCTGAGTCAATGTCTGCATAGTTCATTACTTTAGCTCCACCAGCTGCTGCTGATGTCATGGTGATTGCTGCGGTCAGCGTTGTTTTGCCGTGATCGATGTGACCAATGGTTCCAACGTTAACGTGCGGTTTACTTCTGGAAAAAGTTTCTTTTGCCATGTGGCATCCTCCTGAGAAATTATGGGAAATCAATGTCAACCCAAAGATACGATAAAAGCCCGCGACCGGGATTGAACCGGTGACCTCTTGCTTACCATGCAAGTGCTCTACCGTCTGAGCTACACGGGCACACAATGGAGAGAGCTGGATTTGAACCAGCGTAGGCGCTAGCCAACAGATTTACAGTCTGCCCCCTTTAGCCACTCGGGCATCTCTCCGTTCGCAGCCGGCAATGGGACTCGAACCCGCAACCTGCTGATTACAAGTCAGCTGCTCTACCAATTGAGCTATGCCGGCAGCTTCAGTTCACATGGAACTGTACCGTGCTTACGGTATTGTCGGATTATAAAGCAGCTCTGATTTAAAGTCAACTATTTTTTCAATTATTTTTTAAAAAATTGTTTCTGTCGCAATATCTCGTACAGAACCACTGCGGTGCTGACAGAAACGTTGAGAGAAGGTGTTTTTCCGGACAGCGGTATGGAAACCACATCATCACAAACCTTACGCACTCTTTCGCCCAGCCCGGCATCTTCGCCCCCGGCTATCAGTACAATTTTGCCGCTGTACACGACTTTGTCGTAACGTTTCAAAGCATCGCCGTCAAGACCGACAACCCAGTAACCCTGTTCCTTCAGCTTTTCGACTGCCTCACCGATATTATTCACTCTGGCAACGGGCAGATACGAAGCTGCACCCTGGGCAGTTCGAACCGCCCATTCGCTCATCCCTGCCGAACGATGTTTGGGAATAAGTACACCGCTGCACCCTGATGCCTCAACGGTGCGTACAATGGCACCAAGATTGCGGGCATCTTCGACGTGATTCAAAGCCACCAGAACACCACGGCCAGCCGAAGCCTTTTCTTCGATCTCTTCAAGTGAGCAGTAGGCAAATGAACCGACTATCGCAACGATTCCCTGGCTCTTGTCGCCGAATTTGCGGGCAAAAAGATCGGGATTCATTTCTTTTACCGGCACCTGCGCCTTGCTTGCCAGCTCACGGACAACGCCGCCAACCGGGCCTTTTACTGCGGTAGAAATAACGATTGAATCGATTTTCTGCCCACTTTCGAGCGCCTGAACGACTTCATGCCGGCCCTTCAGGATCAGACGGTCATCTTCGCCTGAGGCCTCAGCTGAATTGTGTTCGCGCCCCTCGAAATCATGCTGTATCGACCGGCCTTTTACAAATTCAGCATTCTGGCGGGTCGGGCGTTCACCGCGATCGTTAGAACGGTTTCGTGAAAATTGCTCAGGTTTTCCGGGGCGGCGCGATGAATCTTTGCGATCATCACGCGGGCGAGCCGGCGCACTTCGGCCGTCTTCTGATCTGCTGTCAGGCTTGCGGCCAGTTTTAGAATAGGGCTTTTCTGAAGGTTTATCTTCAGATTTGCGATAAGGCCGGCCTTCAGGCTTACGATATGGTTTGCCTTCGGGCTTGCCATAAGACTTACGCGCCGGTCTTTCATCGGTTTTACCATCTGGTTTTCCGTGGGGTCTTCCTTCGGGTTTTGCCTCAGGCCTTCCCTCCGGGCGACTTCTGCGTGCCGGCTTATCTTCTGTGAACCGCCCACCCCTTTTACCCTTATCATCTGTCTTGTCGCGGCCAGGACGACGATCGTCCTTACCAAATTTTCCGTATTTTTTATCCATTGCTTATATTCCACCTTTGCCGGCGATGCCGGTAACTACTCTGAACAATTCCTGCAGGCGCTCGTTCTGCCCGGTAAGAAACAAGTAACCAACCCACGCTTCAAGGGCCGTAGCCCTGGCATATTCACCTCTGGTGCCTGACCCGTAGCGGGATGGAACCTTGGCATTACGCCAGGTTTTTACCATCTCCCGGTCAGGCTCTGGCAATTCAACGTAAATTTTTTCAAAAACCTTTGCCTGAGCAGTAGAACTAACAATCTCGACCAGCGAATCATGAAGCCTGCCGGCTCCATCTATGCCACTTCTTATATGGCCGAGCCGTAAGCCAAGCTCATAAACTGCATCACCGACATAGGCGAGAGTTCTGGCCGGCAAACGTGCCACTTCAGCCGCATCCCAGGGGCCGGCAAGAAGAAAATCGTCTGAGCCGCCGAACAGATTCTTGTTAACATCCATGTTTCAGGCTTTT
>JAQUZA010000116.1 GCA_028691595.1 Candidatus Rifleibacteriota bacterium | reverse complement strand
CCTGGTGATGTTTCTTGTGGCTCTGTATTTCTGGGACTCGATGCTGGTATTACCTATCAAATACCTGACGGTATTTTTTCATGAACTCTCACATGGTCTGGCAGCAGTTCTAACCGGTGGCAGCATTGTGAGAATCGAGGTTAATGCCAATCTCGGTGGTGTCTGCTGGACAGCGGGGGGCATTCGCTTTATCGTCATCAGTGCCGGTTATCTTGGCAGTCTGGTCTGGGGAAGCCTTATCCTGCTAGGTGCTGTTAAAACCAGGTTCGATCAACAGATTACCGCCGGCCTGGGAATACTGCTTCTCGTGGTTACGGCCATATGGGTTCGTAACCTCGAGGGTATAATTATCTGCTCGCTGACCGGTTTTGGGCTTCTCGCTCTGGCAGCCTATACAAATGAGAAGGTGTGTGACCAGTTTCTCAAGTTTCTTGGTCTTACCTCGTGTTTTTATGTCCTGATCGACATCAAAGAAGACCTTATCGACCGCTCGGTCAAAGGTTCTGATGCCTATAAAATAGCCGAGATGCTATACCTGCCGGACTGGCTCGTTGGCGTTGTCTGGCTGTGCATTGCCGGGTTCGTTACCTGGAAAATTCTCTCATACAGTTTTCAAGAATAAAGATTTTACTTATCCGGATGAGGTGATTCATGGAATTCAATTTAAGTGAACTGCAGCAGCTCAGAGAGCTGCACATTGAACTTGACAATCTGGTCGAAAAGCTGCAGACGGCCCATTCGAGCCTGGAAACGGCTCTCGGGAAAGTTTTTCTGTTTCTGGCAGACAAAATAAAAATATCTTCACTGTTCGTTGAAACCCCTGATGAAAACCTCAATCATCAGGTTTTCAGCTTTGGCAACTGTGACGATAATATCAAAAGAAAGGTTCCGCAGCTGCACCAGGTTACCAGAGCCATTAATTTCAATTTCAATGCTACCCTTTGGTATGCCCAGCCCATCGAGATGGCAGGCAAGGTTACCGGCTCGATCGCCATTGCCTTTGAACACGATGTCACTCCTGATAAAAAAATGGGTGCCGCGTTGCTCGACTGCGTCAGCGAGCTTCTCGACAATTTCTTTTTCAGCATTCACAGCAGCAGCTTAAAACACAGCCTGATAATGGGTGTTCAATCGGCACTCAAGAATCACTCGATCGAAGACTCGATCGATGGGGCCGTGTATGTGCTTAAAAAGGAAGTTCCGTTCAAAAAGTTGATCATCCTCTATTCAGATCACGAATTAACTGGTCAGGAAAGCCTCAACTATCTTGTCTACGAAGAAGACCAGCGTATTCACGACTCAACCGGAAACCCTCACCCGGGTCTCGAAGCCTTGATTAAAGGCAATGGCAACTGTCTTTCGGCCGACACTGAAACCCTGAAAAAGGCTATTGGCTCAGAGAACGTAACAATAACCTATCTGCTAGACGGTCTGATTGAAGAAGACCTCATCGGCAAAGTGATTTTTGTACCCGAAGAAGGGCACAGCTTCTCGATATTTGCCCGCGAAATCGTTCAGGTTTTTGCCGAAACGCTTAGGCAGCGCCTCGTTGACTTCAACCGCGAGCGCAATATGTTACGCAAATTTTTCCCTGACCGGGTCATAAAGAGGCTGATAGCCGAACCGGGCTACGAAAAACTATATCTGACTCCTCGCGACGAGCAGATAGGCATCATTTTTGCCGATATCTCAGGCTTTACCAAAATGAGCGAGCAGATTCTCAAAACCCCTGAACGAATCACCAATCTCGTTGACACCTGGGCCAATGGCATCGTTAACAAGGTCTTTCCGCTTGAAGCCTGCCTTGACAAGATTGTCGGCGATTGTCTGATTTTTCTTTTCGGGCCGCCTTTTTATGAAGCCAGTCCCGGGGATATCGTTGCAAAAGTGCTCGAGTCAGCCAGAATAATCGTAGACTTCACCAATGAATTTTTGCGTTCGCCAGAAAATATCGATATCCAGAAACACCCTGACTTTGAAAAATTTGGCGTAGCAATCGGGGTTAATTTCTGCCCGGCCGTAGTCGGCCTGATTGGCCCCAACGACGACCTGACCGCCTTCAGTTCTGGTATGAATATCACCGCCCGCCTTCAGGGTCTGGCCAAAGCCAATCAGATACTTGCAACCGAAAAGGTCAGAGAAATTGGCCTGGCAGCTGGCAAATGGCAGTTCATTGGCCCCGAATCAGCTCCGGTCAAGAATGTCGAAAAGCCTCTTGTCTATTACCACGTCAAGCCGGCAGAAAAATGACCTCAGCCTCCGGCACTGTACGATGGGTTGTTTACATTGTTGAATGTCGCGAAGGCAGTCTTTATACCGGCATAACCAACGACCTCGAGAAACGCCTTGCGGCTCATAATGAGGGTAATGGAGCGCGTTTTACCCGGGGCCGCAGGCCGGTGCAACTGAAATACTGCGAGCAGCAGCCTGACCGTTCTGCTGCCACAAAACGTGAAGCACAGATAAAAAATCTCAGCCGCAGCGAAAAGCTGCGGCTGATTGAGCAATACCAGAGCTGAAGCCAGTAAAGGCTTTGTGAAACAAGAAGGCAACGCGCCCTTGTTAATGGTCAGGTTTTTGGGCTGAAGCGTTCGTCAACCACAGGTTTAAGTTTTCCGGTGCGCGAATTGCGCTTGATTGAACCGGGTTTATGCCACTCGATGACAATATTCATCCAGTTTTCGGCGAGCGACTCAGCTATTTTATACGAACCTTTTTTTAAAGCCTCGATGACTGTTTTATCAGGCAGGGATTTGTCGGCCTCAAGCCTCAGGCAAAGTTGATCACGCCCGCCCCCGGTCTGAGCGGCAATCTGAAAAGACTGGCTGACGGGCAAACCTGCCAGACCAGCTGCCACATCGGCGGGCATCAGATTAATACCGCCAATCACCAGCAAATCGTCACATCGACCCAGCAATTCAAAAGATCTGCCATTGAAACCGCACGCGCAAGGGCCCAGATCAACCCAGCGGCCAAGGTCTCCGGTGCGATAACGAACTACCGGCATCAAAATACGATTAAGATTGGTGGCTACTATTTCGCCGGCTTCATTACCGGTAACCGGCTCAAGATCAGCCGTGTTCAGGATTTCTGCATGGCAATATTCTTCAAGAACATGGTGTATCGAGCCTTCAAGATGCAGGCATTGCCAACCGACCGGGCCGGTATCGACACAGGCGTAGCCTGCTGATCTGATTGTCGAAGCCCCAACTGCCTCACGCAAAAAATCACAGGTCTGTGGCCGCAAATGTTCGCCACCATAGAGTATTTTTTCGATGCGCACTTTAAGACCACGCCGTTTAATTTCTTCTGCGAGGTTAATAATGATTGAAGGCAGGCCAACCACGGCGTTAACTGCAAAAATCTGCAGATACTTCAGAATGTTTTCGATGTCTGAAGCACCGCCAACCGGCAGATTCAGGCAGCCAAGGTTTTCGAGGGCCCTGCCGGCAACGTTGAAACTGGTCCAGAGATTACCGGCTATAAATAAATTGGCAACCCGGTCACCAGGGCATAATCCGGCATTACGATAAATGTCGGTGAGCACATCTGTTACGTAGCGGTATTCATCGTTTGAATAGAAGGTAAACTTGGGGTTGCCGGTGGTTCCGCCCGAGGCATAAACATAAGCATCGGTCATCGGGCCCGTTAAAATGGCTGCAGATTCAGGTGGCGAATGGCGATAAAATGTTTCGCGGTCGAGAAGCGGAAGCTTATGAAAATGTTCAAACCCGCATCCGCCAGCTTTTGCGATCACATCATGGTAATAAGGTGAAGCCTGAATGCTTTTAAGAAGCCATTCAACGCGACTGGCCGGGTTGTCGCGGGTTTCGACATCGACCCACTCAACCAGCTGCCTGAGAAGAAAAGCGCCCTCATGGGGTGCACCATCGTGGCCTTCGCTCATCCCGCCGATTTCAGTAATGCGTTTAACTCCGATTGCCAGAAGTTCCGCTTCCAGGGCCTGCCCAATTGCCGGTTCGCAATAAACCCCTGCTGACTGCAGATACGCAGAGAGGGGTTTTACCTGTTCAACAAGAGCGTCAACATCAGCGACAATTTTTATAAAAAGCGTTCTATTGAGACACGAAACCTTGAAAGCTGAATCGTATTCAAGCACCAGGGTAAAACTGAAGTCTTCAGGGCAAACGAGGCGGCCTTCGCCGCGAGCCTGCGACATACGCGCAAGTTCACGCACCTTACGAATCTCGACCTTTTCATCGAAATTCAGGTTGCCTAAAGGCAACTCATCACGCATCTGAACAAGTTCATCGTATAATGCTTCGATGAGAAGGTGGGCTGATTTATAATCTTTATCAATCACATAGACAACATGTGGCGATGAACAGGCCTGCTGGTCCCAGCGGCACAGGTCAAGAGCAAGGCCTCTGACCATAGCAGGGGCAACACCCTTTCTGATACGACTTCCTTCAACCACAGCGAATGAATAACGCGGGCCATTCTCGATAAGCCTGGTTGAAGGGCCAACGCGCTTTTTCAGAGACTGCAGAGCTTCGTGCCCACCCCAGAATACTACAGTTAACGGCGACTCGAGCAGCGGGGTTTCAATGGCTGTGTCGCCACCCTTCCAGAGCAAGGCTGCCTGGTTTGGCCAGATAATGCCTGCGGGGTCGAACTCTTTGATGCTTTCAATGAAAAGCAGCGGAAAAACAGGGTCAACCCTGGACATCTTGAGAATATTGGCATTTTTGGTAATGATGCCGGAAACAAGGCTATCAACGGCTCCAACAAAAACATTGCCGGCAGTCAGATGCAGAAGCACTCCACGCGGTCTGGCACGCAGCTTAAAACCAAGATGCGGTCGCTCCATTCCGTGGTCAAGAACAGACAGATCACCGAACTCGCCAATGAGTCGTTTTTCGACGTTTTTTCGCCGACAGATGGCGCTGATGACTGCAAAACCTTCGTCAATCATTTCGGGGCTGAACATGGTTAATTCTGGAAGAATCTTTGCCGCTTTTTTTCGCAGGTGATAATCCGGGTCTGCCCAGGCGACCGAGACCTGATCAAGAATATCGAGAATACAGGCAATATCTGGTTCAGCGGCAAGAACCGCTTTTTCAGCAGCCTCTGCCAGTATTTCGCTAATTGTAGAGGCATTAAGCCAGTCAGAATCAACCTTTTGCCCGAAGACAAGACATTTTGCTTTTTTCATGGAGATTTCCGTTATTTAAGAAGGTCAAGTGCGGTAATAGCACAGCCTTTATGTTTGGCCAGACCTGCGCGACCAGTAATTCTAAATGTTTTTCCGGGGCGGCCACAGGGGCAACCGCCCTCGATTATTGCCTTATCAGTGGTCAACAGCGCAATCGATGGGTAACTTGAAAGATAGGGGGTCATAAGATACAACAATCCTTCTTCGCCATCTCTAACAGGTTGCAATGTTTCAGGGTCGACGGCCATGGCCCTGGCAAAAACCGGAACATGCAGTCGGCCGGCCTCGCAGTCAACATATGGAATACCATGTTCGACCATGCCAAACAGATCACGCAGATTTTCGCGCGGCATTCCAAGAATCTTTTCGATGCGATCCTTGAAAGAATCCTTGGAGACTTCCTGGTCTTTATGCATTTTCCAGCCACCGCCCGTTATAATATAGGCTTCAGGGCCAAGATTCAGACGCAACCCCTTTTCTTCAAGGCGGTTACAGACCTGCCAGAGATAAGCCGGAAAACCAAGAATTCTTACAGGTTCAGGGCGTTTGCTGAACTCGATCAATTTTTTCACCGTAGCCTCGAGGTCAAATTCAAAGTCTCCGGCGGCTTTGTTCCAGCGAATCGCGTAAAAAACCGAGCGACGTGCGGTCAAGCCGGTCAGCATCTTATCAGAAAAAGCGGTACCAACACTGCCAGCCACTTTGGGGTCATAGGTGAAGCAGAGATAGTTAACTTTCTGAGCCCTGTCGACCAGGCCCAGAGAGTCGAAAATGCAATCAACTATCTTTAAAATTCGGCGATAAGAGCGGTGATCAAGAACTATGGCACTGCGCCGGCCACCGGTGCCTGATGATGTCAACTCGATCTTGACCTGCTTTTCTGGAACAGAAATTAGCTTGTATTCTTTAAAAATGGTAACCAGCAGCGGTGGAATCTGCTCGGGAAAGTAGTTCTGCCTGAAATCGGCAAGCCCACATGCAGCCAGAAAAGCCTTGAAATCAGGGCATTTTGCTGCATGCCAGCGCAAAGCCTCGTTCATGGCCTCATTAAAAAGCCGCTCCGTTTCGGGGTTATGATTGAACGCGTCAGCTACGTCAAACAAGCGACCGCAGCTCTCAAAGGGTTTTGCTTCAGCCAATTCTCCACTCCTCGTCAAAGTCTGGCTGGCAGCGCACCAGCAAATCATACCAGCATTTCATGAAGGCATCGAGAAAGCGACGATTGTTGTCTACCAGGTGCATATCCATAAAATCCAGGCTTTCGAAAGACCTTGAAAAGACCAGAAAATCTTCTCGCAACCCCTCGTCATTAATTTTCATGGCGGGAAAATAGGCACAGGGCAGAAACTTTGCATCAAGAGCAAGTCGTTGCTTTTGCGGCAAATATGCGCTTACCAGCATTTCAATATAGCGCATACCAGACCTGGAGGCTTCTTCACAAAACCACATCAGGGTATTTCTCAGGTCTGAGCCAGAAAAGCGGTAGCCGACAATAACCCCATTGCCATCGAGCGGGTTAAAGTTAACAAAAATATCGGCAGAGCCATCTTTTGCAGTAAAAAGCATGTTCGGATCAGTGAAAGGGAAAAATACCCTCTTCATCAGGTCTTTATCCTGGTAGCGGTAGAACTTCTCACTGATACTTTCGAAATCGTTCTGAACTTCAAAAACCACTGCCGGCCCGAGGCGGCGTGGGTCTTGATCTTCAATTACAGTGGTTTCGGCTTCTTCAAGGCTCAGGTCACCTTTGATAATATTATAAAAATCAAGCATTTCAGGTATGAGTTTTGGGGTTTTGCGTCGGTATTCAAGACACTTTGGCCCCATATAAACCTCAAGGCCATGGGTTTCGAACGACTCAACCTTGCGCACATTCGGAAAAATGCCGGTAGAAATGAACCCCAGATGTTCAAGAACCACTTGTGGCGCAAAACTGACCGTTCTGGTGGTGGCATAGATAATGTCGCAGGTTCTGGTTTTTTCGGTTAACAGTCTGAGACTGTGTTTGACCATGGTGCGCATGACATCCTGACCACGGAACTCATTCAACACAGCCGCCGCATATGATTTGCCAAGCTTGTTAACCGGGTCAATGGCAAAAATTACCGAACCAACAAGGCGATCCTGTATTTTGGCAACCGTCCAGAAGTAGGCCGGATCTTCAACTTTTTTGGCTATTATGGCAGGGTCAGCAACTTCAGGCAGGGTATATTTGCCTTTATAAACCTTGATATACAGGTCAATAATCGCGCCAATGTCGTCTTTTGAAGCTGGCTGAAATACGACAACACGCTTATCGTGCAGAACGAGCTGCATCGAGATTCCCCTTTCAAACGCGACCTCAGTCACAACAATGCAAAGCTAGTATAACCGCGACGCAGACAATTCGTCAACACACTGGCGATGCACGGCACCGAATAAAAGAGGCAAATAGAACAGCTTATCCGGGGCAGCCTCAGAGCAGCCAGTCATTGAATGGTAATAGCAGACATTCAGGGAATTGCCGTCGAAACTCTGTCGGCCAGACTGAGCCGGCTCAGAGAAACAAAACCCTCGGGGCCGGTGGCGGTCAGTTCAAGTTCACTGATATCGAGATTCAAAGCAGAAGGGAGTTTGAATTCAGGTAAAAGACATACCGTCGGCTTGTTTTTTGCGCTTTCGGAATTCAAAAGAGTTATATGCGGATTGTTTAAATGCTGCTTTTCGTGAACAAAAAAGAACTGACTCGCTTCTCTGGCAAGGTAAGCTACGCATTCTTCAAGCTGCCGGCATTGTTCAAGATGCAGAGAATAACCGGCAGAATTGCCTTCAGGGCTGTGAAACCGGTATATTCCCCTTATCTTGAAGGCTTCAGGAAACCTGAGATTCTGCCGGAGCGGTATAAAAGAAAAGTCCTTGTCATTGCCATTTTCTGCGGCAATTTTGGCCCCAAGATAAACCAGTGTCAGATGAAATGAGGAAGGAACCGAACCACCATTCCCTTCGGTCTGCTGCAATTTGCGGGCCAGATTATGTAAAAGAGCATTGCTCTCAACAGAAAAATTGGCCAGCAGAAAATGTCGGGCAAAACTCATTTGCTTCTCCATTCGAACAAAGTCACCTGACCAGATCCAGACTCGCCAGTTTGTGGCTGAACTGGTTGTGAGTTTTTAATAAATTCAGCTTCTTTCCTGGCAATAGTTTACCACGATCTTACTGGTTTAATAATCTATGATTTATGAGAGAGCCGCTGCCGCTATTCGCTCAGCCTGCCGGTTAAAAGAGAAGATTCACAATCATGTCGCAAGACGTTTGCCGCAACGCGCAGGTCACCCTTATTTGCGTAACAGTAGCGACATGCAGCCGGGCAGGTTGAATAAATGCCAATATCGACACTGGCAGCACAACCACAGCCGGGCCGTTGATGCTGATCTGGCCGCGCAACAAAGGGATGATCAACAATTTTTGAAATTATGCGATCATCTATACAGCGCCCATGGCCAATATTGAATTGGCTCAGATCGATCGACTCAGCACAGGTCTCAATCTGCAGCCCATAACTTGCAGCAATTTCAGAAAAACCGCCGGCAATAGTTTTCATTATTTCATCACTTATTGGCTGAAGTCCGAGAGCACGGCATTTTTTGATCGAGCACCGGT
>JAQUZA010000115.1 GCA_028691595.1 Candidatus Rifleibacteriota bacterium | reverse complement strand
AAGCTCGTATTCAAGGGCTTTGATTTCGTCAGCGCTACCTGCAAAAACCGGTGCGGCAGAAGCACTCATGAACATCACGGCAATAAAGGCAAAAAGAGCCAGAGTTGCGGTAAAACTATGAAAAATGGCATGTCTCATAATAGAACCTCCAATTATCAACTTATATACTTATTTTAAGAAACTTCTCGTGATTATAATGATCAAACAGCAAAGAGTCAAACCCATGATCAGCACCGACAATCTGCCATGGTGATTTGCTTTATTGCACATGTGGGCAGGTTGGTCTAAAATCTTTTTCGGCACAAATCATGATAACCGGGGGGCCACAAGTGGGTATCGAAATTGAGCGAAAGTTTCTCATTAAGAGTGATGAATGGCGGCAGCCAGCCATTGGCACCCGTTATTGTCAGGGTTATCTGACAACCGCTGTTGAGCCAACGGTGCGCGTCAGAATTGCCGGCGACCGGGGTTTTATAACCGTCAAATCTGCAACTGCAGGCATGTCGCGTCTTGAATTCGAATATGAGATTCCGCTGGCAGACGCTGATCTAATGTTGGTAAGGCTTTGCGCCAAACCCCTGATCGAGAAAACCCGTTATCGCGTCGATCACGGGGGTCTGACCTGGGAAATAGACGAGTTTGCCGGCGAAAACGCCGGTCTGATAATTGCTGAAGTTGAGCTCGAATCTCATGAGCAGCAAATAGAACTGCCTGTATGGGTCGGCCGCGAGGTAACTGGTGACCCGCGTTATTACAATGCCTGTCTTGCCAAGAACCCATTCAAAAGCTGGGCAGGCGAGGCTTAGCCGGTTTAAAGCATTGCCGGCGAAGTCTGATCGGCCAGATCAGCTGCGAATGGTTTCGGTGAAACGGGTCAGGGCTTTCTCATAAAATTCAATGGGCAGCCGGCCGCCACGTGCCTCTTTTAGCAAAGGCAGCATCGCCCGCAGATCTCCCTGTTCAGATAGGGCTTCTACCGCGTTTCTATAAACCATATCTTCGCTGTCGGCCAGCATTTTGAGAAGAATCGGCGTTCCCTCGTGGTCTTTGATGCGACCAAGGGCGAAAACTGCCGAAGCTCTTACCCAGCGACTTTTATCACGCGCCATTGTTTCGAGTTCAGCAAAAACCTCTTCGTGACCGCTACGCCACAGGGCAATGGCGGCGTTAACCCGCACTCTGTCATTACGGTCGTGCAGCAGACGGGTGCAGGCTTCTGGTAATTCAGGCCATTTTAATTCAGAAAGGGCTTCGATGGAGTTGGCCCGAACGCGGGCATCTTCGTGATTAAGCTGACTGGCGATAACTTCTGAATAATCTGTGTTGAAAGTTCTGCCGAGGGCGGTTACGGCAGTTGCCCTTACCCAGATATCGGTTTCTTTGGCGCGCAAAATTCTGACCAGCTCTTCATTAAGCTCAGGGTCAGCCATTCTGGCCGCAGCTTCGACGGCGTTAATTCTAAGCCAGCGCTCTTTTGCCGCGAGCGATTCTCTGACGGTGCGAGTGACTTTATCGCCACCGATCTGGCCGAGAACAAGAATCATCTGTTCTTTGACCACCAGCGGCATGCGATCGAAATCGATGAGGATACGATCGACAATCTTTTCGCCCATTGCGGCAATGGCTTCGATCGAGGCAGTCTGCAGTGCTTCGTCGGCAGACTGCAACATTTTGTAGAGCTCGTCATAGAGCAGGGCTGATTTTTCGCTTTCGGCTTTTTTAACGAGCAGCAGTCTGATTTGTGCATCAGTTTCAGTTCCGAGCCAGTGGCGAAGAATGGTGATTCTTTCGTCGGCCCCGAACAATGCCAGGCCCTCGACGGCTATTTCCCTGATACGATGTCTTGAATCTTCGAAAAGTGCAGAAAAAATATTGCGGTCTTCGATCAATGGGCGGTTAACGAGTGCTTCAGCGATAATCTGCCTGACTTCGGCATTTGAAGATTTAACCAGCCGGCGCACGTGGGCGTAAGCGCCCTCGTCTTTGAGTCTCGAAAGGGCAATGTTTGCGGCCAGTGAGACACCCCAGTTGCTGTTGCCCGAAAGCATTTTAAGAGAGGTGTGGCGCTCGGCCGATGGGTGCCTGATGAAATAGTTGATAGCGGTGATGAGCAGATCGGCATCGCGTGTCTGCCCGAGAATCTCGTTCATAAGCGATGCAACCCGCACATCATCATAGCCGGTCAGCAGTTCAAGTAGTTTTTTGCGCACGACGGGTGGCTTGTCAGAACTGCAGGCACGAATAACCACATCGAGAGAAGTCTGAAAATTGAAGCTGCGCAGGGCCAGCATGGCCGTATCAGCAAGCTTTCCATCGTCGTTGGCGATGAATTCAACGATATGTTTGACCGAACCGGGGTTACCTATATGACCAAGCGCTTTAACTACCTGCTCGACGACTTCACGGTCAGGAGAAGACAAAAGGTCAACCAGGGCATCGGCGTGCTGTCTGACGCGAAGAATGCCCAATGCTGCTATTGACAGCAGTTTTTCTTCTCTGTTTGTGCTTTTGAGACCATCGATAAAATTCTGAAAGCGGCTTTTTCCTGATTCGGTCATGCTATGCTCCTCTTCTATTTCTGAGCTGCAGGTTCTTCGATACGTTGAATGCTGGCACCAAGCTTCATAATTCGACCAACAAGGTCTTCATAACCCCTGTCGATATGGTAGACCTGGCTGATTTCGGTTTTTCCTTCGGCAACCAGCCCGGCAAGAACCATGGCGGCACCGGCACGAAGGTCAGTAGCCGAAACCGGGGCACCCTGCAGGGTTTTTACCCCATGCACCACGGCGGTACGATCATGAATAGTGATGCTGGCACCCATGCGGGCCAGTTCAGAAACGTGCATAAAGCGATTTTCAAAAATGGTTTCGGTTACTGATGAACTGCCTTCTGCGAGGCACATGGCGGCCATCAGCTGCGCCTGCAGGTCAGTGGCAAAACCCGGGTAAGGCAAAGTTTTAACCTCAACGGCCCGCAGTCTGCGATCGGCCTTCACGATAATAGTATCAGCCTCGGTGGTAATCTCGGCACCCATTTCACGCAGTTTGTTGATGAGAGCGAGCAGGTGATCGGGGTCACACTTTTCGACCCTGATCGGGCCACCAGTCATTGCGCCCATAACAGCGAACGTGCCGGCTTCAATACGGTCGGCCATAACGCTGTATTCGCCGCCGCCAAGGCTTTCAACGCCTTCGATGCTGATACTCGGGCTGCCGGCCCCTTCTATTCTGGCACCGATGGTGTTTAAAAACTTTGCCAGGTCGACTATCTCTGGTTCCTGGGCGGAATTATCGATAACTGTGCGGCCTTCGGCAAGGGTGGCAGCCATCATCAGATTTTCGGTCGCGCCAACCGAAGGAAAATCGAGAAGAATCTTGTTGCCACGCAATTTATCGGCGACGGCAACCGCACAACCACCCTCAATTGAAACCTGTGCCCCAAGAGCTTCAAAGCCTTTGAGGTGAATGTTAACCGGCCTTACACCTATGGCACAGCCACCCGGCAATGGCACCCTGGCCTTCTTTAATCTTGCGAGCAGCGGGCCCATAACAAAAAAGCTGGCCCGCATGGTTTTAACCAGTTCATAAGGGGCCTCATCGCTGAGCTGACCTGAGGCATCAAAATTATAGACATTTGCACCCTGGTGGGTAGTTTTGACACCCAGTGCCTGCAGCACTCGTGCCATGGTTTCCACGTCATTCAACGCCGGAACATTAGTCAGGCACACGGGCCTGGTGCTGAGAATAACCCCTGCCATGATTGGCAAAGCTGCATTTTTAGCACCGCTGACCCTGATACTGCCACTAAGAGGTTTTCCACCCTCAATCAGAATTTTTGCCATGACTCAGTCTATTTCAATCCTTTCGAGAGTTATCTTGCCTTCTTTAAGCATCTCAAGCGAGAGTTCGTCGGGGTAATCGCCAAGAAACACCACTCTTTTTATCCCGGCATTAATCAGCATTTTAGCACAGGTTACACAGGGCTGGTGCGTACAATAACAATCACTGCCTTTGAGGGAAACACCGAACGCGGCCGCCTGCAGAATCGCATTCTGCTCGGCATGCAGACCGCGGCAAAGCTCCTGACGCTGCCCTGAAGGTATGTTTTTGGCTTCGCGCAGGCAACCACCGGCAAGCTGAAAGCAATGCGGAATGCCAACCGGAGCACCGTTATAACCAGTTGCCAGCATGCGGTTTTCGCGCACTATTACCGCGCCAACCTGCCTTCTCAGACATGTTGAGCGCTGGGCCACCAGTCTGGCAATTCTCAGAAAATAGACATCCCAGCTCGGTCTTTCTGAGATGTGGTCATACACTGGTACTACGGGGTTATTATTTGGTTCCATACAATCGGTCTCCGGCATCACCAAGCCCTGGCAGAATATAGCCCTTGTCGTTCAGACCTTTGTCCATTACGCAGGTGTAGATATCGACATCCGGGTGGGCTTTCTGCAGAAATTCCACACCTTCGGGGCATGATACCACGCATAAAAATCTGATTTTTGTGGCCCCGGCATTTTTGATAATTTCGATCGATTTGGCAACGGTGCCACCGGTAGCAAGCATCGGGTCAAGCACAAAGACTTCCATGCCGGCGATGCCTTCAGGGAGTTTGCAATAATATTCAACCGGCTGCAGGGTTTCATGATCGCGATATAGGCCGATATGACCAACCCGCGCCATTGGCATGAAGCTAAGCAGACCATCAACCATGCCGAGACCAGCCCTAAGAATCGGAATCACCGCGAGAGTACCAGTGGAAATATGGTGAGCATCGGCCTCCATCAACGGAGTTTCGCAGGTGATATTTTCGACAGGTATGGTGCGGGTGGCTTCATAGGCGAGCAGCATCGACAATTCCTGCATCAGCTGCCGAAATACCTGAACATCGGTGTGTTTTGAGCGCAAAAAAGTAATTTTATGTTTAACCAGAGGATGATCAACGATAATCAGCTTTCCCATGCTATTAGTGCCCTTCCTGGGTAATTTCAATTTTTTGGACCCGACCGGCGTGGCGGCCGCCTTCAAATTCTGCAACCAGAAATTTTTCGAGAATATCGATGGCGAGCGCTTCACCCACGAGGCGACCGCCCATGACCAGAACGTTGGCATCGTTGTGACGGCGTGCCAGTTCGGCTTCGAGAGAGCAGTGGCAGAGGGCGGCCCTGATGCCATGGTGACGGTTGGCGGCAATCGAAATGCCTATTCCGGAGCCGCAGGTCAAAAGCCCGAGAGAGCCAGGTTCGGCAATGACGTTAGCGGCAACCGCGTGTGCGTAATCGGGGTAATCGCATGAAGCGGCTGAGTGAGTACCAAGATCTTCGACCTGATGGCCGAGCTCCTGAATACGTTTGATCAGGGTCTTTTTGAGTTCAAAGCCGCCATGATCCGAGCCTGCGTATATCTTCATCAACTGTTCCTCCACCATGTGCGATGGTTCATAATACACAGGTAGACAGGAATATTTCAACAACTATCCTGACGTTGAGACAGGGCAGGGTGTCAGCGAGTCATGCCTTCATAGCGCTGGGTCATCTGATCGTAGGCTGCAAGCTTGGCTTCAAGTTTGTTGTCTTCCATACCGTATCTGAAGCGGCCTGTATCTGAGGGGTAAGCCTTCAGATAAAATTCAACCCAGAATTCTTTACGCTCATGATTGTATTCCGCCCGGGCTTCCCAGCAGTGCAGGTCGCGCACCAGGCCGATGGTCAGGGGGCTGAACTTCTCGTTGAGATGATTGTAGTTACCCGATGCCGTTACGGCCCACAAAGGCCTGATAGTGGCCTGGTAGTTGAAAGAGGTGTTTGAGATGCTGCTGCTCTTAGCCGGTATGGTAATGCTGGTATCAAACGACCACAGGTTAGTCGACATGCGATAGCGGGCATTCATGTTGCCGGGCAGCAGGTTGGTCAGATCCATTTTTTCAAGAGAGACGTTTCCGGGTATGTAGTCGCGACGGATGAAAAATTCCCAGTTTCTGTAGGCATCAGGCCTTGAACGGCGCGAGTAGTCCCAGTAAACCTGTTCGAGACGACTTCTGACCCGGTTATAGTTGAAGTTGATCGGGTTGAGGGTCCAGGAATTTTCGGCAAATCTGAGTCTGGTTGAAAACACATCAGTGCTGGTAAACGAATCGAACTGAAATGGTGACTTACCTTTTGAAGTTGAAATGTTGTAGTTGAACTCGAGGTTGGTGACGTTCGAAAACTTATGATTGGCACGCACCATGGTTGAGCCATTCTCACGCTCGATGCCGCCTGTATAGTAGCTCTTCTGAATATTGTAAGAAGGCGTGAGATCGAAGCGTTCATGAACCTGAATGGTCGGAACGGTTACGCTGATTCTGGCATCTTTTTTCTCGGTATCTTTGCTGTCACTCAGACTGCCTTCTTCGTATTTTCCATACATGCCCGAAAAGTTAAAAGACAGGGGCACACCGGGAGTAGTGTAAACCGGCAGGCTGAAGTTGATTTCGGGCAATCTGTTGAGCAGCTGATAACCGTTATCCTGTTCATATTTGTCGCCATCGAGATCATAAAACTTGTTGGCAACGACATTCATGGTCATAAAACTCAATACCGGGCGATAGTTCAGCTGAACAGTCAGATCCTGATTTTCTGCCTGACCTGTATACTGGTCACCGCTGTAGATAAGGCTGGTGCTCAGGTTCTCACCGCCGGCAAAGCTGTAGCTGTGCGTGATATTCATCTGGGTATTGGTATGATTTCGTTTGGTTTCGTTCAGCTGATAGAAATAAATTGAGCCGTTGCCCCTTTCGCCGCCGGCATAAGTGCCGTTAAAACCAAAACCATTGCCGCGTTTTTCGAACATATCAGCGGTGAATTTGCCTGAAACCTGCTCATTCAGCATCAGGTCGGTGGTGAATTTAAAATAGATGCCATCGATCTGTGACATGCCCTGGCGGGTATGGAAAAACTTTTCGCGATTCTTGAATTCTTTATGGTCTCTGCCTTTATGATAAAGGGTTTTACCCTTCCATTTAACAGCCAGGCCTTCCATGGTCATTGATTTGCCTGGATAAGACTCAATTTCTTTGCTGACGATACGATAATGCGGGTGATCGACATTGTCGCAGGTCGTCTGCATTATATCTTTGGCATGGCTGTAACGTGGGCTGACATAAACTTCACTGGCACTGAAAAAATCGCGGTTTTTGCGAATCTGAGCATCGCGCATCCAGCCCTCACCGGTCTTCATGTTATAAACCATAAAATCGCCGGTGGTCTGGTCAAAACCTTTCCAGAAATCAACCTTACCCTGGGCAAAAATGTCTTCGGTTTTGGTATTGGCCTGAATATTTTCGGCGCTGATCTTCATATCCTGATAGGCAATGTAGGCTTTGCCTTTAGTGACGATCTGCTCAGCCTTGGTGCGATATTCAAGATAGTCGCCATAAATTTCAACAGGAAACTTCTGGGTATCGATAGACGGCACATCAAAGGCGTGCGCGGGCATGATTCCAGAAATAAAAACTGAAATCATCACCAATACCAGCAGTGACCTGCGGATTTGTCTGCCTTTTTTTCTCTGCGGGTGCAATTTTTTAACCTGTAGAACCAGTAATCGCAGAAACATGAACCACCCGATTCTGCATCATATCTATCGGCATTGCGTCTAAGAATATGAAGACAAAAGTCAAAATTTCCTGTAGTCAGAGCAGATTTGCTTCATGGCAGGCGAACCGTCGAAAAATATTGTATAATGATTGTGTAGACGTACAGTCGGAGGGTCAATATGCGCCAGAAAAGCTTTATTATCATTTTGTTGCTGCTTTGTTTTTTTGCTGCGCCTTCTGCCGATGTCTGGGCGCAGAGCGAAAGCTATGTCGATACAATTTATCGGGCCATCGAGGCTGCAGTCACTGAGAACCCTGACCAGTCAGGCGATTACGGTGATGCTGCCTGGGCAACCGACACGATCGTCATCACTGACAATGCCTCTGCCACCGTTGAAGTCGCCAGTGAAACCGCTGAGCTGCAGCGAATCTCGACGATCATTGACGATCTGACGCGCATTCTTATCGCAAAACTTGGTGGTGTTAATCTCGGTTTCAAACTTATCGACTGTACAAAAATTGTGCCTCCAACCCCGACCGCGACGGCAACAGCAACCATAACCGATACTGGCACATCAACCGAAACCAGCACCGAAACCAGCACCGAAACCAGCACCGCTACCGAAACAGCTACGGTCACCGATACCAGCACCACTACAGATACATCAACGACTACGGTCACCGATACAACGACCGATACCGATACCTCAACGGCAACGGTAACCGACACAACTACCGATACTGATACCTCAACGGCAACGGTGACCGATACCACCACCGATACTGACACCTCAACGGCAACGGTGACCGATACCACCACCGATACTGATACCTCAACGGCAACGGTGACCGATACCACCACCGATACTGATACCTCAACGGCCACAGTGACCGATACAACTACTGATACAAGCACCAATACTGACACTTCAACAGACACCACCACCGATACTTCGACAAGCACAGCTACCGATACCGGCACCGACGATCCAATCGATGAACAAAAAGCCGTCATGGACAGCAACTACAGCATCGAAGCTGTTGATGGCACGTCTACCTGGTCTGAATCTCAGTTAAAACTTGCCAACGAGCTGCTCGAAACGATGCCATCAAGCTTCAGAGGCTGCACCGACGAGATAATTCGCGACGGCGAACCCCCAGAAGGTGCTCCTGAAGGCGATGCCGGCTACGTAACATTTTATGAGCGCCGGGTACATATGCTTGACAGCAGCTCAAAACTTTCTCAGGCTCTTCTTGATTCGATG
>JAQUZA010000114.1 GCA_028691595.1 Candidatus Rifleibacteriota bacterium | reverse complement strand
ATTGACTGATCCAGTTTCGACCTTCCCTGGTCTTGTGGCAACTTGATGTTCATGGTTCTGCCTCCTTGCAGCTGAAAAGGCATAATTCACCCTTTCTTAAATAATTATCGACATTAGTCTGTCATATATTTACGGCCGAGCTTGAGAATAATCCAGGAAATTTGGGGATTATGAGCGTAAATAATCTCAAATAATGTGAAAATGTCTTAAAATCATTTGTTTTCTTGCATTTTTAAAACTCAAGAGAGAAAATCTGAAAATTAATCAGGCACAAAGCACTAGTGGTTTGTCAAAGTCGAAGATACAAAATCAACGGCCTCGATGTCATCCCCGTGCAAACGGGGATCTAATCCGTTAGAGATAAGATTCCCGCTTGCGCGGGAATGACAGTAAAACTATTAATTCAAATGTGACAAAGCACTAGAAGGGGGCTTTCTTATCAGCTACTGCCCTGGTAGATGAGGCTGTAGCCGCTTCTTTTGCCCCGCCGGGATCGGTTTCTTCGACTGGTAAGGTTTCTGATGCGTTTTCAGGGTTTACTTCTGCTGCAACTTCACCTTCAATGCCAGATTCTTCTGTTATTTCAGGGTTCTCTGCCGCATCAATCTCTTCGGAGTCTTCATGATCGGCTTCTGGCGCGGCTTGCATGCCGTCTTCAGATTCAACCGGGCTTTCTTCGGATAATTCTGGGGCTGCTTCAATTTCTGGCTCTGGTTCAGGTTCGGGCAAGGGGTTGCCGCTAATATAGGGCCTCAAAAGATCGATAAGACTCAATTTTTCCGGTTCTTCTTCAGTTTCTTCAGAGGTCTTTTCATGATCGACTTCAGCAACCGGTTCGATTGCGTCGGCTGGTTTTATGGTTGCCATTTTTTCAAGCAGGTCAAAGGTGTTCTCTAGCTCTTTTTCGGCTGAAAAGGTTGGGGCAGAGCTCTCTTCAATGTCTCTTGCAGGAAATTTGCCGATAAAATCGTTTATTCTGGCTTTCATGCGATTACTTCGCAGCGTCTGGCTTTCGAGATCGGTATGCAGGGCCCTTTGCCATTCTTCGGCTCTGGCGGGGCACCCGGAAAAGCTTGCGTAGGCCTTTTCGACAAGAATCTTTAAGTCTAACAGGCTGCGCAACATGAGATTGAGATGAGATGCTTTTCTTACCCCAGCCAGGCCAGTTCCTGCTTCTTTGAGATACTTCAACTGTCCCGAAAAATATTCCTGATGATGGTCGAACTGGTTCAGCAGGCCTTTCCAGATGTTCAGATGCTTCTCGATCTGCTTATGTATCGCTGAATTGCTGTTTTTAATTATTTCGCCGGTGGCGGTTTTGATAAAACGCCGGTCATTAAACCAGACCAGTTGCCTGATCAGATCTCTGAGCTTCATCTGAACCTGTCTCTGGTGCTCAGCCACTTTTATCGCCAGTTCATTCATGGCTTCAAGCTGGTCGAGCATTTGAGAAAACTGCTGCCGGTTATTGGGCCGGTTTTCGGTCGATGCGTTGATGAGCTTTCTGGTTGCCCTTATCATTAATTCATCTGCAATATTTATAAACTCAGGCAGAATGATGATGCACGCCAGTGCCGAGAATGGAAGATGCCTGCTGATTCGCAGCGAAAACTCGCCGGTGCGCCTGAAAAAACGATCGTCGCTGCTGGCTGCAACTATTGCCAGACCAAGATCTGCAGTCTTTTGCATGGCAAAAGATGTTTTTGCAAGATGCTGAAGTCTTCGTTTCATTCTGACAAGCGAAGTGCCAGCAAATGGTTCGGCAGCAAACGGGTCGTAAACCGTTGCAGCGACTTCTTCTTTTACTTCTTCTTCTTCTTCGCCTTCGTCTTCGTTTTCGTTTTCGTTTTCAATTGCGGCAGCACTTTCTTCAGTCTCATGCTCAGCATTTTTGTCTGTTTGCAAATCGGCTTCTAAATCAGTTTCTTCGCCCGATTTTTCAGAGAGCTCGCCGGCAATGTTTTTTTCTGGAAGGGCATCGGCAGAGTCGGTAGTCATCGTTGCCTGCAAGGTTTCGCTGGCACTGGCCAGGTTTTCGGTCGCAGTTTCAAGGTTGGTTGACTGGTCGGCAGTTGCAGTGGCAGCTGCCACTTTACCTTCGGCTGTAACGGCAAAGGCAGACATTCCAAGAAGAATGCCTGCACAAATGACGAGTCTTTTAATTTGAGACGGTTTCATCGGCTCCTTTTTACATCGAGTCGCCTGCCCGGCCACCCTTGTAAGACTTCTTGTAGTTTCTGGCGCTTGGCATGCCCGGAAAAGACATCTGACCCGAAGCCTGCACATTTGTCATATTACCATACCAGGTATAGGTTCGGGTAATCGGGTTCAACATTGCGTAGAGTTCAGCTCTGCCGTCAGAGTCGGCATCGACATAAATCTTGTCGGAAATGCCGTCGACATCGAGATCGTATTCCCACTGATCGATGCGGCCATCGAAATTACGATCATACTGATAATCGTTGTAGCGCCCGTCAAAGTTGCGGTCGGTTGCCCAGTAGTCGGCACGGCCATCGCCGTTACGGTCGGCAACGATAAGATCGACGCGGCCATCCCCATTGCGGTCATACTGTCCGGCGGTCTGCATGAAATTTCCGCTATGGGCATAAGCCATGTCAGGGTTCATCGATTCGGTATCTGGTGACGACTCCCATTCGTTGAGGCCGGCTTTAACCTGCGAGGCTACTACCGCCATAAGCGCTAAAATGAGGCCGAAAATCAGAACAGGTCTTCTGGTAAGCATAAAAACCTCCATCTAAGGTCATGGCGTGAAAGAGTATAAAGATCGGGAGGTTTGGCAAGCTGATTTTTTTAATAAAATATAAAAAATATCGCCTGACCTGCTGAAACGGCTGCTGCCAGCCAGATTCCATAGGCTGGCTTGTCGGTGATCTTTCGAAGGGCTGCGATGCCGATACTGGTAATCAGGGCAACCGGTATAAGCGAGGGTGGTGCAACCAGAGCAGGCAAGGCGACGGCGACAGCCATGCCGGCAGTGTTGCTGGCCGGGCGGCCGGAAAAAAGGCGAAGGTTGTTCCAGGTCATCATGGCACCCAGAAGGGCGGCAAATGTCGTCAGGACGATGTTCCAGACTATGGGCGACAGGCCCATGCTTGTTGCCAGGTCAGTTATCTGGCCGACATCCCCACGAAAGAGGGCAGTTGCCAGAGGTCGGTAATCATGAATTCTGATACTGATTACAAAGATCAATATTGTCAAAACTGCTGCAATTAAGAAGCCCACCTTAAAATCAGCCCCGCTGTTATTCGGGCACGTTTTTTTCTGGTTCGCTGTCGGGTTCTTTTGAGAGAGTGGCAGAAGAATACTGACCGGCAGACACAGCAGAGCTGTAAGAAACCAGTTCCACATGCCGGTATCGACACCAGGTGCTACCGCTCTGAATAACTGAGAAATAGATGCTTCACAACCGGCAAAGGCGAAGAAAAAAATAAGAATGTCGGCCAGCTGGTTATTTTCAGATGCCTGTGATTGCTCGTCAAGCCTTAAAAACAATCGACTTTGTGCTTTGTAAAAGACCAGCAGGCCAAGACAGATAAATGTCACCATGCTGTAAAGGCTTGAAAGCGACAGGTCTTTAACCGGAACAATAATAAGCATGAGGCCCAGAGCAGCGAGTTTGCCGGCAAAGGTCGAACGCTGCTGAAGAATTTTGCTGTCAAACCGGGGAAATATTGCTGAAATGCTTACTGCAACCCAGACGCATGCCAGTGTAAACAGAGCCGTAATAGCAGCAGCTTTGAGAATGTTTTCGGAAGTAAAGTTCATTAGAAACATTGCTGTGATCACCGCTGGAACAAAGATCAGTTCGGCGATGAATGCCCAGAAAACAGTTTTTTTTCGCAGCAGGGTTGAGGGGTGCATGGGAAGGGTTTCGAGCAGTGAAATGGTTCGCCCTTCATAACCAATCGCGTTTACCGGCCCGAACATCGAAAAGTAGATGACTGAGCCGGCAATAATATTGAGAATAGCAGAAGGGGTTGAAAACTTGAATACTTCTTTTAGAAAAACGATTTCGAGAATGATAAGAGTTATCGGCATCATTAAAGCATTTATCAGCAGGTTGAAGTCGCTTTTCAGCAACTGAACCTCTTTATGATAAAGACCCCTGAACCATCGGGCACCGTTTGTGTCGGCCCGGCGAGCATTGCTGTGCGAATAGCTGAACCAGTTGAGCCTGATTGTCGTATGAAAAACAAAAATGCCGACCGTCATGCAGACAGCCCAGAAAGCAGAAAAGTAGAAGAACTCATCGCAGAAAGCACCACTCAACAGAGATATTGACAGCCACTGCACCGGCAGTAAAAATCTGAAAACTGTCTCGTTGAGGATATCGAGGTTGTTCACGATCAATTCCATTATCTGCAGTGGGAAATTGCTGAGAATAAGATAGGGAACGATCGTCAAAAAAGCGCTTAGATAACCCAGTATGGAAAAAATATTGTTGATGGTAGTGGTGCGAAAAAAGCGTGAGAGAAAAATTGTGCAAAGGTTTATCAGCAGGCCGATAAGAAGACTGATCTGCAGATAAAGCCCAATGGCCAGAAGTATGGGTTCAAAGCCGATTTTATCACGGCAGGCAATGCCAAGAAACGCACTGAAAAGTATTATCAGCCCAAGATAATCGGCGATTACCCGCTCAAACAGTTTGGCGGCAATCAGGCTGAAGGGAGGCACAGGGAGTGTCTGCAGATAACTGAAATCAGAGCTCATCTGCCCGGTATTGAGGCTGTGGCCAGTGATCAGATCACCGGTGAAAACAACAAAGATAACGTAAATGATTATGCCGCCAAGCATCCAGTCGAGCATCAATTCGGCATAAGGAATCATACGCAGGGACTGGATCAGGTCAGAAGCGCCGCTTGTAACCATTAACGCTGTGAGTATTACGCTCAGGCCTACCCCAGCAGCCTTGCCAATAGAGGCCCAGCTCTTCAGACTGTTGATCAAAAGGCTGAATTTGAGCCGGCAGAGAAGCATTGTTATCCGAAATGATTCAGACATCGATTTCCTTTGGCTCGCTGTTAAAAGCTCGATATGTGCCAGAGTTACAGTTAATGTTAACAGTTCTGATCAGTGCGATCCCGCTGTGATCTGCGCCTGACCGGTTCAATAGTATTTCCGGTATTCTTTCTCAAGATAGTATGCTTCTTTTTCGAAGGGGATGTCAAAATCTTTGCTTTTGTCTTTGTATTCTGCCCAGGCACATTGAAGACCCCAGCTTATGCTCCAGCCGGTATCATCGATCCAGGTGTCGCCGAGTCTCTCGTCAATTTCTGTGATCAGATTGCCGATGCGCAGTGGCGACATGGCATCGCGCCGGTACTGAAAAGTGTGAACCAGTTCATGACCTGAATGCTCACCGTTCCTGTTAGTTGTAAAGGTATTGGCATTACTGTAAGCGAGCGCACCGGTTCCGTTCAGGGTGCCATCACGACTGCTGCTTCTTTCGAAAGCCAGGGTTCCATATTTAAGGCTACGCCCCCAGTCCGGCTTTGATCCCTCAAATACATGGACAATTGGTGCCAGAACAGCATTAATGGCAGGTTTGAGTCTTATGTTCCTGCCATCGGCCACCAGCCATACAGGGCCGATATCCATGCGGTAGACAAAATCATCGCCTGCAGATTCTGCGAGAGAAGCGCCCAGATTGACCATTATTTTGGCCTGCCAGGCATACCAGGCGGGCTTTTCTTCAAGCTTTGGTGCCATTTTAAAGCCTTCCTGCATGAGATAACCGCCAAAAGCGGCTTGAATCAATGCTTTCTTTACGCTTGTGCCGTTGTAGTGGGCCCTCATGGCTGCTAATACCGCTGGGATACCAATGCTGGTAATGGCCAGTTCCTTGTTGCTGAAAGCTCTGGCTATGTTGTATGAGCAGTTCAGCAGGATCATGCTGCAGAATATTGCGATCAAAACGGGTGAGACAGGTTTGCTTATTTTAAAACTGGCCAATGCCGAATTCCTCTGTGTGCAGATTATTTACTGCAGAATCGGAAGTCAGTGACTGTTTGTGAATGGTCAGAGAAAAAAAAATCAGGTGATCTGGAAAAAAATCTGCACTTTACATTTCCAGATTATGCTTTGGGTGCCGGTAATATATGCCAGCTTAAGGTTTTGAACTCTGAATTTGGGTGAATAGGGGGCAATTTTTCGGAGAAAATCGTTCAGAGTTTTAAAATCTCTGGTCGAAATCTCATAAATAATGTCGAGTTGCTTGTTTTCAGCCTCACGTTCGACTGAATCGCTGATGGCAACATCAATTTCTTCGGTGAGGCCTTTAATAAACTCTTGAAGTTCAGAAACAGGTTTAACTGCCGGGTTGATCAACGGCAGGCCTTTAATAGAAAAATTCAAACTCAGCTTTTTGCCCTCACTGCTTTTAATGCTGGCATCGTTTCCGGTGGCTTTGCGAAGCAGACCAAGTATTGCATCTTTTTCGGGGGGGCTTGAACATTCGATCTGAACCGGCACCTTAACTGTGCCTGATTCTTCAATGAAATCATCGATCTGCAGACTGGTAATATTATGGCTGACCTGGTCAAGAAGCAGGCGTTCGATGACATCGCAGACTTTTTCGCTGGCTGTAACCGGTACCGAGCGAAAAACCCCGGCGACCCATTCGGGGTTTTCGGGCTCCGGGGCCACGGTTTTCAGCTTGTTGATAAAGCTGTCGATCTTGGGATTGGCACCGTCTTTGTCTTTGGCAATCAGAACATTATACCAGGCAGTTTTGTGGTCTCGAAGCCTGCCGGCAATGACGGCTCTCATAAAACGTGCGCCAGCGTTGTCTGGCTCACGTTCAAAGACAAGCTCTATTTCTTCGATGGCTTTGGGGTAATTTTTGCGGGCAAAATGGCGGTTTGCCAGCTTCATGTGCACGGTAATGTGCCTTTTGTCAGCTTCAGTCAGTTCTCTTGCAGAATTATCGATGGTCCGGCCCTGAGGCTGGCCAGGTATAACAAGATTGGTGACCGTGCCTCTTGAAGAGTCGCCCGCACCCTTTTTTTCGAGTTCACCTGTGTATTGCTGGGCTTTTTTTTCAAGTTCATCCCAGTTGATGTCAGCAGCGGTAAGAGTTGACGATAATGCTGCAAAAAGTAGAACCGTCAGCCCTTTTTTCATTGATTCAACCTTCGGAAATAGCCAGAACGGCTTCTTCTTCTGTGGGAAAAGCATCGCACAGAGTAAGAACGCCCGTCATCTGCAGTGCGGTCTGGGTCAGTTTCGAAAGGCCGGTTATGGCTACCTGCCCGCCGTTATAGTCAATAATCTGCACCATGATGTCAAGAAGCGTCGATAAACCGGTACTGTTGATAACCGGCGTTTTTTCGAGGTTAATGACAAAATGAACACTGCCCTTGTCGATCAACTCAGTGCACTTATCTCTGAAGACTTTGCCTCCGCTGTCATCGAGGTAACCCTGAGTTCTGACAATCGTAACTTTGCCTGACGATACAAATTCTACTGTGAATTCACTCATATACTCAGGATGATAGGCAGGTGACAATAGCCTGTCAAGTACATAAATTAATGTGTTGGCGGCCGAAAATTGAATACACAAAGAGTCGGCAACATCGGGCAGGTTGTTTTGTTGGCGGTTGTCTGTTAATGTTTCTGGGTGTGTTATTAACTCTATCTCGAAAACAAAAAACAGGAGACAGTATGACTAAACAGACTGGATCAGTTACATTCATGGGAAACCCGCTGACGCTTGTCGGAAGTGAAATCAAGGTCGGCGATGCTTTTCCGGTTGGCATAACCCTTCTAACCAATGATCTCAAACCTTTCACTATCGACCAGGAATCGGGTGTAAAGGTTATTACAACCGTTCCATCTCTCGATACACCGGTTTGCGATATGCAGGTTCGCAAGTTCAATGAACGGGCTGCGGGCTTGAATGTTAAAGTTTTTGCCGTATCGGCAGATTTGCCATTCGCGCAGGCCAGATGGTGCGGTGCTGCTGGTGCCGCAAACGTAAAAACCCTGTCTGATCACGCTTCGATGGCTTTGGCTGATGCCCTTGGGGTGCACATTAAAGAACTGCGTCTGTTGGCGCGAACTGTTTTCATCGTCGATTCGAAGGGCAAGATTGCCTATCGCGAAATTGTTGGTGAAGTGACCTCTGAACCTGATTATGATGCAGCTTTCAAGGCTCTCAAGTCCGTTTCCTGATCATTGACAAATTGCGATGAGCCCTATCGAGTTTGCCGGCATCAGCAAATCATACCTTCAGGCAGGTTCAGGCCTTCAGATTAACGCGCTGAGTTCTCTGAACCTGAAGATCGAACCTGGCGAGGTGTTTGCTGTTGCCGGCCTTAATGGAGCCGGAAAAACTACCGCCATAAAAATTCTTCTCGGGCTTTGCCGGCCGGATGCTGGTTCTATCGGTTTGTTCGGTGAGGCTCCCGGCCCCGGTTCTCTTGCCTTAACAGGTTTTGCACCTGAAGAGCCTGATTTGCCGGATTTTTTGACCGTTGAAGAGCTGCTGGCGGCTGCCTGCCGACTTTCGGGGGTCGAGCCTGCTGCAGCTCTTGTTGATCGAGCTGTGCAGATGCTCTCACTCACCGAAGAAAGAAGTCGTATAGTCGAACAACTCTCCAAAGGTACCAGGCAGAGAGTTTCGCTGGCCGCAGCCATCGTGCATCGACCCCGTCTGGTTATTTTTGATGAGCCGGCCAGCGGTCTTGACCCCCTTGGCCGTCAGCTGGTCAAAAATGTGATTCGTCAGCTCAAGATTGAAGGAGTCACGGTTTTTTTTACTACCCACATTCTTTCTGATCTGCCCGGCCTGTGCAGTCGGATCGGCATACTGTCGCATGGCAGGTTGATTTTTGTCGGTAC